>DASZUP010000821.1:0-10998 GCA_035547635.1 Pirellulales bacterium | reverse complement strand
GTGCGACGGCTACACGTTCTGGCGCGACGTCGCATAGCAGCGACGGCAGAGGCCTCGTCGGGGCCATCGGTATCTAGGGGACAAGAACGCGACGTCAGGGGACACGTCGCGCGCGGCGGTTCGATCGCCGCGCTGTCTTAAGAGCGTCGGGTGGCTGCTCGGGTCGCCGTTTACCGTACGCCGTCGTGGCGCCGTTGTGCTCTGCAGGCCGGACTCGCTACGCCAAGGACGCGCAGCGTCAGGGTATCGCTATGTTCCAGGTCGCATGCTTCAACGTTCGGCGCGGCTCGATGGAGCGTCGATGGCGGCGCCGCGGAAGACCTGATCGTCGCAGGACGAGCGCTGGCAGCCACTTAAGTTGATCGTTTCTTAAACCTTAGCAGGAGGAGTCGTCATGCGAACCAAGCGAATGGGCGGTTCACGGCGCGCCGCATTTACTCTGGTCGAACTGCTGGTGGTGATCGCCATCATTGGGATTTTGATTGCGCTATTGCTGCCCGCGGTCCAGGCTGCGCGCGAAGCGGCTCGGAGGTCGCAGTGCCTCAATAACATCAAACAATGGGGCCTGGGCATGCAGATGTATCACGACAACTGCAAACGCTTGCCCAACGCATCGTACTGGAATAAACGAACGACGTTTGTCGAAGGCATTTGGCCATTTGTGGAACAAACGGCGCTGGCTCAGCGTTACAACTCCGCCTTGCCCTTCTATCTTCCCCCGAACACCGTCACGAATTCCGACGCGGGCGCCGTGACCAAGCAGGTTCCGATTTACTATTGCCCCAGCGACCGGCCTGGCGCGCTGTGGAAAGGCGATGCCTATTGGCGCGCCCGCGGCAACTACATGTTGAACTTCGGCCCCGTCCAGTTGTTTACGGCAAAATCGGGAGCGCCGTTCGGTTGGGAAACCTGCACCGGGTTCAGTAGTTACACTCCGTTCCAGGTCACGTTCGGCCAAATCACCGACGGGCTTTCCAAAACGATGTTGATGGGGGAAGTCCGCTTGTCGCGCTACGACACCGATCACGATGCGCGGGGCGATTTCATCAACGACCAGGGGCAACACTGGTTCATGACCGTCAATACCCCCAACGCCGGCATCGACTATTCATCCATGGGTTGCGTCAACGACGACCCGACCATGCCGTGCGGCAACAACGGAAACCAGCTTGGATCAGCCCGCAGCAAGCATCCGGGCGGCGTTCAAGTCCTCCTGGCCGACGGCTCCGGACATTTCGTCAACGATTCGATCAACCTCTACATCTGGAGGGCGCTCAGCACGATTGCCGGCAACGAAAGCGTGAGTATTGAATGACGCAGCTTCCTAAGGAAAGTAGAAAGTTTATGAATCCAAAACCCTTGCATATTGCAGCCGCGCTGCTGACGTTATTGGCCGCCGGCTGCGCGGCAAAGTCGAACAAGAGCCCCGTCGAAGGACAGGTCACGATCGACGGTCAACCGGTCGCCCAAGGGACCATCCAGTTCCTGCCGCTGGACGGAAAAGGTCAGACGGCGGGCGGGATGATCCGCGACGGCCGCTACTCGCTCGAGTCTTCGCCCGGCGAGATGCGAGTGGTCATTAGCGCCCCTAAGGTCATTAGTCAGCGGAAGGCCTACGACACGCCAGACAGCCCGACGATCGACGAAGTCCAGGAACAGTTGCCGGCTCGCTATTCAGGCCCGGAAAGCGAGTTGCGGGCTAACGTAGAATCGGGACAAGAGAATAAGGCCGATTTCATGTTGAAAATCGAGGGGGGCGAGCCGCCGAAGTCGGTCTTTTAGGCCATTCGGCGCGCCGCGGACGGCGCCGCTATGACCGGCGGTCCGATGCGAGAAGCGCGACCGCGTCGGGGCGCCGCCGCTTTGCGGCCCCGGCCTCAGTCGCCGCTCAACTCGATTCAATTCTTACTCGTCAGCGGAATGATGCCGTTCCAGCCCGGAGGCGGAGTGCGGTTGTGCTGCGCAATGAAGATCGTCAGGAAGTCTTTCACCCGGTCCTTGGCGGGCACGCGGTGCAGCAGCTCGATGGCTTCGCTCCAGTCGCCGGCCAGGAACGCGTCAAGCGCTCCTTCGTAAGACTGGATGTGTTCGTCCGCCAGATCGGGATAGTCTTGCTCCGGCGGGAGCAGTTCGCTGATCTCTACGGCGGAGTTCATGCCGTAAGGCTTGACGACGGCCAGCCGGCGACAACGGGCCAACGTGGGCGGCACGCGCTCGCGCAGCGCGCGCGAGGTCGCCTCGTCGAGCAGGATGGGCGTTTGCAGGATCTTGGTCATGCCTTCCAACCGGCTGGCCAGATTGACCACCGGCCCAAAGACGGTCACCTTCACCTGATCGACCGTGCCGATGCGGCCTGCCACGGCGCGGCCGGTGGCCAGCCCGATGCCCATTCGGAAGTCAGCCAGCGGGTGCCCCGGCTGCCGCGCCGCCGCTTCGAATTCCGAGCGAATCATCAGCGCCGCCAGACAGGCCCGTTGAATGGCGTCGGGCTGGCTGATGGGCCAGCCCCAAAAGCCCATCGCCGCATCGCCTTGAAAGTCGCCGAACACGCCTCCCTGCTCCAGAATGTGATGCGTCATCACGCCCAGCGCTTTGCTGACCCGGTCGAGCAGCGCCAGCAAGTCGCCGGCATTGCGCTCGGCCTGGCGAGAGAAGCCGCGCAGGTCGCAGAACAACACGGAGACTTCGGTTTCGCGCGGTTTGAGCACGACTTCGGGATCTTCGGTTGACAAGGCGTCGAGCACCTGGGGCGAAAAGAAGGCGCCCAGCGCCGCCTGGCGGCGCTGCATCATCTGCGATTGCCGCAGCGAACCGAGCATGCTGCCGACCAGTTCGGTGAATTTCAGGTCTTCACGCAAGTCGGCCGAATCGGCGCCGACGCCGGGGGCCGACTTCCCCGCCACATAGATGCCCCAGTCTCGGCAGGCTTCGCCCAGCACCGGCGTGCAAAACGCCCAATCCGCATTGGCCGTCAGCGTGAACTGGGGAGCGAGCGATTCCTGATCCGGTCCCCAGACGTGCAGCACGCTCTGCTTGCGCCGGACGGCTTCGAGAATCAGCCGTTGGCTGGGCCGGAACTCGCCTTCCGGCGCCAGCCGCTGGTCCCAATGCAGGATATGGATCGGCGTCGAAGCCGCCGACTGGTCGGCCGCCACAATCGCCACCGTGCTGGCTCGCGGCACGCCGGCCAGCAACAAATTGACAAGCCTGATGAACAGCTCGCTCTCGTTGACGGCGCCCGAGATGACGTCGGGCAGCCGGCTCAGCACGTCGATCCGTTGATCGGCGTTCTGGAAGCGCACGCGGCGCAGATACTGTGAACTGTAAGTCTGCTCTTCGACGGGCCGCGTCCGGTCCTGCGACCAGTGGACCTGCTCGCTGGCCACAGTAAAGGTGGTATTGCCGATGATAAAACTCTCGCCCGGCTTGAGCGAACAGGAACCGATCTCGCGGCCGCCGACGAAGACCGGGTTTCGCGCGTCAGGCAGCCGCTCGACGCGGAGTTGCCCATCCGACCAGCAGAGCGAAGCATGGCGTCGGGAGACGTGCGGGTCCCAAGGCGTAGACCACAGCCCGGCTTCGCGGCCCAGGATAAACGGTTCATTAGGGCGCAGCGCGCGGCGCCAGCGCTGATGCGCTTCCGGGCCTTGAGCGATCAATTCCGCCACGCGGTCAACTCCTTCACGCGACCACCTCCTTGTCAAGCAAGGCGCCGCCAAGCGGTACACGGCGGATCAATGCGCCTGTCATGCATGCTCCTTGCGCTCGGCGTCTGCCGCAGACAGCGCGGAATGTTCCGCGGAGAACCCGGGCGACAGCGAACTCGATTCGGCGCTTGCCGTGTGCAGTTCTCTGCGCCGCCGCCAGCGGGCCAGCCAGCGCCACCGCGGCGATCCGTTGAGCACCACGATGACGAAGCCCCACAGCGACGTGATCACCAGCACTACGGCCACCGCCGCCAACACGCCCTGCATGACCAGTTGCGTTCGCAACTGCTCGACGGGCTCCACGGCGCTCGAATAGGGTTCCTGAACGATCACCGCCCAACCGGTGTCGCGGCTGGGCATCGGCCGCATGGCGACTTCCACGGGTTCGATGGCGGCCAGCCAGCGGCCGGCGAACTCGCCTCCGGCCGGATCGCGATAATCCTCGACGCGAGCCAGGGCGTCGGTCTCCTGGGCGTGCATTTCGGGTTGATCCCGCTCGCGCCGCAACTGCCGCAGATCCTCGATGTCTTTGACGATCTCCGGCGCCACGTGCAAGCCCTCGCCGGAGTCGTCCGGCTGCTTCAGCCGTTCGTTCAAGCCCGGATGTTCCAGAATGGCGCCCTTGCGGCCCGCGTAGTCGGGCTTGGCGTCGACCAGCACCGCCAGTTGGTCATTGCCCGAGCGTTCATCGGCGCGCAGTTCGGCAAAGTGCCCCAGCCCGACGGATTGCCCCAGCACGCCAAGCACCTTGCCTTTTCCTCTCGCAGGGCCGTCCCAGATGGGAACCGACAGCACGACCGTCGGCCGATGCGTACCTTCGCTCATAAAGACCATCGACAGGTGCGGCGCGCGCAGCGGTTCAGCGCGCGACTGTCCCGGGGCGAAATCGCGGCCGCGGCCATGATAGTAGTCGCGATGCGAGTAGTCCTGATCGAGCGTCTGCGCCTTGACGGGGCTGCGGGCGAGTTGCCGGCCGCGCGCATTGACCACGAACCAACTGTCCGTGTCGACGTCGGGGTGTTCTCGCTGCACCTTGACCAGCCATTGCTGCAGACGCTCTCGCTCCGGCGAGTCGCGCGGCTCGTCGCTCCCTGCGGTCAGCAACTCTCGAAGCTCCGGGTCGCTGGCGGACCGTTCGAGAACCTTCCAGCGCAGATCGATCGATCGGGCGACGGTCGCCGCGACGAACTGGGCCGCAAAACGATCGCTTTCCAAGGCGCGTTGCAAGAGCGCTTCGTTCGACTCGCCCAGCGCGGTTTCGAATGCGTCCCAGCCGAAGAAGGCCATCACCAGCAACAAGAACAGCGGTCCCAGCGCACCGAGCACCAACAGCGGCCGCCGCGCTCGGCGCGTTTCTCGGGCCCGCAACGCGCTGAGCACCGCCTGAGGGTTGGGGTAACGGCGGTGCGGATCGGTCGCCAGGCAGCGGTTGACGATATCGGCCAGTTCGCGGTCGACGCCCGGCTGACGGCGGTGTTCGCGCGGACGGGGAGCGTTTGCAATCAGTTCGCGGTAACGCGCCAGTTGGTTCTCCAGGCTGCCCGCCTCCTGGAACAGGGCCAGCGTCTCCACGTCACGGTAAGGCGGGCCGCCCGTCAACATTGAATACAGCAACGCCCCCAGGGCGTAGACATCCCAGCGGGCGTCGGGCACGGCTGCCGGGTCGGCTTGTTCCGGCGCCATGTAGAACAAGGTGCCCAGCGAGGGCGTCTGCTCGTGCGAGAGCCGGGACTGGCCGAAGTCCGCCAGCCGCGGTTTGCCGTCCTGGTCCAGCAGAATGTTGGCCGGCTTCAGGTCGCAGTGCAGCACGCCTTTGCCGTGGGCGTGCACCAGTCCGACCGCAACGTCGCGAAATAAGTCGATGGCTTCCTGGACTTCCAGCGGACCGTCGCTCAACCGCTCCGCCAGCGAACCCTGCTCCAGGAACTCCATGACGAAATAGGGCGGGTCGGAGTCCCAGCCGACGTCGATCAACTGCACCACGTAGCGGTCTGCAAACAGCAGCGCCAGCCGCTCCGCCTCGCGAGACAGCAAGGGCCAGTCGAGCCCGCCGCGATGTGCATAAAACTTGATGGCCACGCGACGGCCCGTATTCGTTTCCACCGCCACCCAAACCTGGCCGTAGGCCCCGGCGCCCAGGAATCGCTCGACCTGGTAGCCCGGAATCTCCAACGGGGGGCTGCCGGGTTGCAAACTGCGTTCCAGCGCGCGGAACCGCTCTTCATGGCTCTGCGCCAACGTGCGGTCGAGATTTGCGCGGTCGCTGGTCATCGGCAAACGCCCGATCGAGTGGTCTCGATGACGGTAAGCGGCGACGCCGCTTCTCTTTTTGATACTATACCAGTCGCGCGGAGTTCCTGCATGACGTCCCTCCGCCGCCCGGGCGGTTGTCGGCAGCTTGCAGGAACTGCGGCTTGCCATTTGGGGGTCTCTCTTTTAGCCTAATCGAAACGGAGAGAAATTCCGTTTCAAGACCGGTCCCCGGCTAGTTTTTCCTCAGCTTCGATTGGTTTATGATGGACGAAGACGCGTGGCAACGATTGCACCGAGAGGCCGCTGAGATCGAATCTTTGGCGCCCTGGCTCTCCTTAACGCCCAGCCGTGACGAGCAAGGGCAAGCGCGCGTCGAAGTGCGCCTGGTCGGCGGTTTCGCGGCCGACCCGGAAGATCTTTCAGGGAGCATCATTCGCGAGATTCACCGCCGGATCACGGAGTTCGAGGTGAACCTGGAATAGCTCCCCTCCCTATCGCAGGCATCCGCATGAGCTCCAACGACGAGGTCGAACCCTACGTAGCTTATCGCCTGGAGGGCGAAAAGATGGATTTCGCCCTCTGGCCGCTGGCCGACGGCAGCCGAGCCTTGGCGCTGTTCGTCTCGGCTGAATTGGCGCAGCAGCACCTGCAAGGCGACGTACACGCCGATGCATGGCGAATTGTGCGGCCCGCCAAGAAGGACCTGCTCAAGGTGCTCGAAGAGTGTTGGGAGGCCGGCATTTTGCACGCCGTGCTGGAAACCGGCCAGGCCGATCAGCACCTGATTTTCGACATCCTCGAAGTCTTGCAGGCCGAGCGTCGAGGCAACGGTTGACCCGCCGGCGACGGTCGGCGACGGACCGTGAGTTGGCCGACTGCCGGCGTTAAAAAGTCAAAAAAACAGCATCTTTTGGCTTGCTTTTGCTTCCCTGAACGCGGCGGCTCCCACGGCGGCAAGCAAACAGCTGAACGTCCGCGGCAATCGAAGTTGTTCGGGCCGTCGATTGCTGTTAGTCTTTAAGGGACGCGTCTCTCGCGTCCCAGCTGGCTCGTCCTGCTCATCAACACCCCCAAATCGAAAATTGATCCGCGAACTGCTCGACCACGTAGTTTCCCTCCGTTCCTCCGCAAAATGGTTACTGCTCTCGACGCTGGTGGGCATTGTCGCCGGCTGCGGCGGAATTGTCTTTCAAGTTACCGAACAAGCCATCTTCCGGGTCGCTTCGCAGGGAACGGCTGGCTTTTCGCCTAAGGAAGCCGAAGGCGAACGGCGATTGTATAGCGATCCCGGCGTGCCGATGTCGCCGGCTCGCTTGCTGTTGGTTCTGGCGGCCGGAGGCGCCGCGGCGGGCTTGCTCGTACAGTTGTTCGCGCCTGAAGCAGGCGGTCACGGCACCGACGCGGCCATCGAGGCCTACCACCATAAACGCGGCTATGTCCGCCCGATCGTGCCGATTGTCAAGCTGCTGGCCTCGGCCATCACCATCGGCACCGGCGGCTCTGGCGGGCGTGAAGGACCAATCGCCCAGATCGGCGCGGGCTTCGGTTCCTCGTTGGGCGCCTGGTTGAAGCTCTCCTCGCGAGATCGCCGCATTCTGCTGGCCGCCGGCATGGGCGCCGGCGTTGGCGCCATCTTCCGCGCGCCGCTGGCAGGGGCGCTGTTCGCCGCTGAAATCCTCTATCGCGACGCCGACCTGGAGACCGAGGTGATCGTGCCGGCCGCCGTCTCTTCGATTGTCGGCTACACGGTGTTTTCGTTCTGGCTGCCGCCCCACATGCGTTTCCTGCCCCTGTTCGGCGACGGCCTGCACCACGAGCTCGACTCGCTGCTGGGACTGGCGCCGATGGCCATCCTGGCCTTCGTGCTGGTCGCCGTGGCGGTGTTGTACATCAAAATCTTCTATGGCATCCACGGATTGGCCAAGTCCATTCCGCTGCCGCCGTTCATGCGCCCCGTCGTCGGCGCCGTGGCGGCCGGCTTGCTGGGCTTGGGCTTGTACTACGCCTGGAACCAGAATCGCCATGTTTTGGCCGTGCTTGGCACCGGCTACGGCGCGCTGCAAGAGGCGTTGGCCGACCCAAGCGCCGTGGGAATGGGACTGTTGCTGTGCATCGCATTTTTCAAGACTCTCACGACTTCGGCGACGATCGCTTGGGGATATTGCACGTTCTGGCTCATCGCCAAACGTGGCCGCCGGGAGAGTCGCGCGGCGACGAGGCGCGCCGCTCTGATCCCTCGGGAGGTTGATGCGCGAAGTCGTCGATCAACTGCACGCGTTTGCGAAGAGCAAGGGCGTCAGCATAAGCGCCGTTGATTGTGATGGAAGTCAGTTCGTTGCCGGCGATGGACCGCAACTTCGACGTCTGTTGTTGAACCTGCTCGACAATGCGATCAAGTACACGCCCTCGGGCGGCTGCGGGGCCGCGGAGCCGGTCGTAGAGTTCGTCGGAAGCGTGCAGCCAGCTTGACGGCAGGCCATCCGGCACGCGAAGTGGGGAACGGTCTGCCTGCCGCTGTTGGCCAAGCTCTACGTCCGGGCGATAGATATCGCTACGTTGTTGCCGGGCCGTCGACTGCAATTTGACGCCAAGCTCGAATTGGCCGCCCAATTGGCGGCTTGGACCGCTTCCTGCTTGGCGGCGAGCACCTGGCTGATGCTGTAGCGGATGTTCAATTCGTCATCGACGATGAGCAGTTTCAATGGCTTCTTCACGACGCATCTCCGGGGCTCGTTCAACGGTCTGCGAATCGTCGCCCGGCCAATTCGGCAGCGACTCCCCATCAGCCAGCGGCAGTTCCGCGACCAGCGTCGCGCCACCGGACGGCGGATTGCTGGCCGTCAAGCGACCACCGTGCTCCTGCATGATTTGCCGGCTGATCGCCAATCCCAATCCGATGCCGCGTTCCTTGTTGGTGACGAACGGCTCGAAAAGCCGCTGCATGATCTGGGCGGGAATCCCAGCACCCGTGTCGCAAATGACGACTTGCAAAGATCCGCCAGGCGAACCTTGTTCTTCGATAGCCACACGCAACCGGCCGCCGGATGGCATGGCTTCGATGGCGTTCAGTAACAGATTGATAAATACCTGGTGCAACTGTTCGGGGTCGGCGTCGACCATCAGCGGTTCGGCGCCAAGCTGCTCGTCAACGGCCACGCCGCTCTGCAAGGCTCGTCCGCCAACCAGATTCAGCGCCCGCCGCAAGGTGCCGCGCACATCATGCCGCACGCGGCGCAACTTGGGCGGGCGCGCGTAGTCGAGCAACTCCTGGATGGTCGTTTCAATACGGCCGATCTCCTGCTGGACGATTTGTAGACGCCGCCTATCAGTCGAGTCGGGCGATTGGTTTCGCTCGATGGCTTGAATCAACAGCTTGACCGACGTCAACGGATTGCGTACTTCGTGGGCCATGCCCGCGGCCAGTTCGCCGACGACGGCCAGCCGCTCCGCCCGGACGGCTTCGCGACGTGCTCGCTGCAACTGTTCGACCGCCTGCTTGATCCGGACCGAAACGTCATACACCTGCTGTTGCAAGGCAGGCAGTCCGCCCAACTGCGGCGACGGATAGACCTCGACCAGGCCGATTTCCTGTTCCAGGTCGCCGCTGGCGCTGCGCAGGGTGACGCTGATCTCGGAGATCGAATGGTGCAGCCCCCGCGCGACCGCCACGCCGAGTAAAATGCCGAGCGCGGGACCGATAATCACGAAGGCGACGCACCCCAAATCGACTCGGGACCGCCAGCGATCGCGCCGCTGAAAGGCGTCGTTCGTCAACCGTTGCGCCAGTTCAGACAGATCTTCGCAAGGCTGCACGACCATTCGCGCCAAATGCATGGCCGCATCGACCGCCTTGGCCGCTTCATCAGGCGACATGTATTCGTGCGCAAGCTGGTCACGCGATGCCGCTCCATATCGAGCGAACTGCCGGCCGATGGCCCGAACCAGATCGAGTTCCGCCGTGCTCGAAGCGTTTTCCTTGGCGCGGGCCAGCGCTTGGTCGAACGCTCGTTCAATGTTCTTTGCCTCGATCCGGTACTTCTCGCGAAGTTCGCCGCCCCGTTCCAGATGTTCGGCGGCTTCGAGTACCGTGGCCTGCAGGCGCCACAGGTTCTCTTCCATGTCGCCAGCCGCCTGGATGACGTTGCGATTGTTATTAAGCAGTTGCGTCTGGCATTGATCCAATTGGCCGAGGATATAAGAGGTTCCGCAACTGACCAGCGCCCAAATCAGACTTACTAGCGCCGTCGGAGCGACCACCTTTTTCCACATAGCGACAGCAGCCGAACGAGGGGACGCGGCTTTTGAAGAAGCCAAGTGCGACGGACTGGTTGGACCGACCAGGGCCTCGCCCCGTCCAATATTCAATGTTATCCCTCGTGTTTTCGTGCGGCAAGGCCACGGATGTCAATCGTGGCCGTCCATTCTGTGACGAAAGGTCGAAATGGCCCGAATCAAGATCACTTTATTCTGTGCAGTCCTTCTAGGCTTCCAGGGGATTGATCTTGATTCGGGCTGAAATCCACGAGTTTGTCACAGAATGGACGGCTACTCGCATACTGCTGTGGAACAAGCGAAAGCTCCGATCACCAATAGGGAGGGCGGAGTTGGAAATCGCCAATACGCC
The DNA here is from genome assembly GCA_035547635.1 of Pirellulales bacterium. Taxonomy (GTDB): domain Bacteria; phylum Planctomycetota; class Planctomycetia; order Pirellulales; family JAICIG01; genus JAICIG01. The sequence continues at coordinate 414 of DASZUP010000821.1, read as the reverse complement.
GTGAACCCCGTCGATCGCGAAACCCGCGCACGAGGTTATACGCCGCATGTACCGCGGAAGGCTCTGTCCGATCCGGTTGAACATCCCCAGCCGACATCCCAACAGCCGCGGAATCGCCAGAGCTGGGAACACCAATCGACTCCCATCGCGATTACGGCTCCTTGCGATCACCATCTCGCTTCGTTATTGTCACTCTCGTTCCATCCGTTACGTCTGGACCGGGAGCGATCAGCCAATCACTCGCCTGCAAGCCATTGAGGATCACCGTCCGCCTTGCATCGTGCTCCCCAAGGCGAACGCGAGTCTTTCGAGCAATACCGTCCCGCAATACAAAGAGGCTTCCCACACCGGCTTCCGTTTTTTCGACCACAAACGACGAAGGAACATTCAGGGAGCTAAGCTCGTCATCCAAGC
>DASZUP010000820.1:0-4276 GCA_035547635.1 Pirellulales bacterium | reverse complement strand
TCGGGCTTTCGCGATGACGGCTACCGACTGGTCCGGCTGCAGCGATGAAGGCGGCGGGATCCATCGACGGGCGTTGATCTGCGGCGCGCGAGCGGTTGTTAGAATTCGGGATTCTTCTAAAATCCTATGAGCGTTCAAGGTGGAATAAGGCAGCGATCTCGACGAAGGAGACGTCTCTATGTTGCGGCAGCGAGTGTACGGGGTTGCGGCAGTCGTGCTGGCGATTGGATTCGCGGCGGCCAGCGCGGCTCGCGCCGACGAAAACGATTCCTGGGTCGGCCGGGCGGTGCTGGCCAAGCGGCCGGATGCGGCGCTCAAGGTGGGCCAGAAGCTCGGCGCTCGGGCGGCTCAACTGCCCCAGCCGATGCGCGTGGCGCAGGAACAAGGCGATTGGCTCTGGATCGAATCGGCCGGAACGGCCGGCTGGCTGAAGAAGGCGGACGTCACGCCCGTCGACCAGGCGGAACGCTTCTTCACCGATCTGCTGCAGAGCGAACCGGAGAACGCCTGGGCCTACAACCTGCGCGGCCTGGTGCGCGAACAACAGGGAGCATTCGAAGCCGCCATCGAGGACTTCACTCGGGCAATCCGCTACGACGCGCAAATGGCTTCCGCTTACAACAATCGCGGCATCGCGCGGGATCGCCGCGGAGACCCCAAGCGAGCCCTGGAAGATTATGACGCCGCCATCAAGCTCGATCCGGCCTATGCGGCGGCCTACAACAACCGGGGCCTGGCGAATGCCAATCTGGGAGAGTTGAAAGCGGCGGTCGCTGATTTTGACGAAGCCATCCGCCTGGATCCGAAATTCGCGGCGGCGCTAAACAACCGCGGCATCGTGCGAGACCAGACCGGCGATATGCAGCGGGCCGCGCAGGACTTCGCCGCCGCCATCCGGCTCGACGCCAAGTTCGCAGAAGCGCACGGCAATCTCGGCAATGTCTGGCGACGCCAGGGCAAGTACGAGCAGGCGATCGAGGAGTTCAACCAGGCGGTGAAGTTTGCGCCGCAAGACGGCGCCGGCTACAACAACCGGGCCTGGATGTGGGCGACCTGTCCGGATGAAAAGTTCTGCGACGGCAAGGCGGCCGTGCAGTCAGCGACGAAAGCCTGCGAGCTGGCTCACTGGAAAAACCCCGACTGGCTCGATACCTTAGCCGCCTCTTATGCCCGCGCCGGCGATTTTAAGGCGGCCGTCAAGTATCAGACGCAGGCCATGGATCTGGCGCCCGAGGCGCAGCAAGCGGACATGAAGACCCGGCTGGAGCTCTATCGCCAGGGCAAGCCGTTTAGCGAGTCTCACTGAGCCATCCGCGGGCCGTCGCGCCGGGTTTGCCGGCGGCCGCGGTCCAGCCGGAGCACGCCGGCGGGCAGCCCTTCGCTTACGTCGCCCACAATCTCTCGGGGGCTGCGCACCAGGATGCAGCCGTTGGGCAATTCCTGCCCGCTGGCCAACGTCACCTCGGCGCCCAGAAAGGCGCCGTGCCCCAGGCAACTGCCGAGCATCCGCGAGCCGCTGTTGACCATCCGGCCTTGAAAGCTGACCGGAACATTGCCCCGCAAGTTGAAATCGTAAGTGCCGCTCGAAGGGCACAGCGCCGCTCCGCGGCCGATCACGGACAACTGCGTGAAGTAGGCGCCGATGTTGGCTTCTTCTCCCACCACGCACGAGCGGAGCGTCACGCCGCCGTTGACGGTGGCCTTTTCGCCCACCGACGTTCCCTCGACGATGGCATTAGGACCAACCTCGACGCGGTTGGCAAGCACCGCGCCGCGCACGAAGGCGCCGGGACCGATGCGGACATGATCCCCCAGCACGCACCACTCGACGTGGGCCGAAGGATGCACCTTGCAGCCGCGTCCGGCCCAGTAGAACTTGCCGCGCAACGAAATCGGCCGCACGCTGCCGGCGCGCCAAGTGCAGACGAGCGGCAGCATCATCGTTGACGCGAGCCTGGTTTGCGCCGTGCGCACCAGCAGGCCCGACAGCCCGAGCAGGTTGGCGGAGACGAGCGAGGCCCAGTGCTGGATCGGACAAAAAGCGACCAGCGACATCGGCAACGAAACGCTGCCCGAGGGGTCGAAATAACGATTGACTCGCGACCTTCGCACCGAGACGCGGTGGGGGATCGGCGCCAGCTCCGCCTGGTCTTCCAGAGATGCGTCGGGCTCAAAGCCTTGCAGGTAATACAGGTCGTAGGCCCGGCAGGCTTCGCCGTCGCGTCCAGTCGTCTCGCGACCTTGAAAGGTCGGAGAAAATTGTTCGGTCAGGATCGATCGGGACAGCGCCGCGCGAAAATTGCCGCTCCCGCGGCCGGCCCGGTCGTTTTGCTGCGTGGTTTGCTGACGCAACCGCTTCCGCACGGTTCGCACGAAACCCATCAGGGCATGGTGCGTGAAAAACAGGTCGTCGCGCACCAGCAAACAGGGGAAAGAGTCGATCGCGCGCACGTCGTCGATCGTTTCCACGGCGCAGCCCAAGGCCCGCAGCTCTTCTTCCTGCTGCCGCCGCAACGGGCGATTGTGAATCCGCAGCGCCCCCGCCGTCTCGTCGAACGGCGCAATCCGCCGTCCGCTCTCCAGAATATAGGCCTTCATGGCGTCGTCTTTAAAGGTGTGATCCATCACGACCCGCAGCGAGCGGGGCAAATGCGCTCGGCGCTATTCTGTTCGGAGCAACGCCAGTGAAAAGTTTAACAATTGCCAGTCTCAGGGCGAGACCAACTCAACGCCCGTCCCCCCAGAAGCGCTGCATGCATAAAAAGCCATGAGGCAATCTCCTCGGCGGTCCCCAAAACCGCGACCAGGCAATCCAGCGCAAACCTTTTCACAGCAATAATTTGAGGCAGCGCAAAGCAAAACAGTCAGCCAGACGGTCCGCCTTCGCAGCAGGTTTCGCAAATGGTGTGGCAGCGGGCGCACTGCAACTTGCCCCGGATTTCGATCAGGTGGCCCCCGCATACCGGACAAGCCGGCCGGCCGGCCGAGCCCTCTGCCGTCCGCGGCGGCGATGAGCCTTGCATGGGGGCGTCCTGCGCAGGCTGAGGCTCTTGCGGTGATTGAGGCGGGGGAGGATCCGGGAGCGTCATAACTTCCGCCAAGGTAACGGCATTGCGAACATCGTCAAGCGTCGTCCTCTGCACCTGGCAAGCAGCAGGCTTACGGCGGCGTCGCGCACTCGCTCCTGGACGCGACGCGCCGGGCAGTCATAATGATGCGATAAATTCCGTCCTCAATGTCCGTTCGCACATCGGCCGCCCGATCGTCGGACTCGTCTTCAAACGTGGGAGAATGGCATGTCGCACTCGTTTTCGCGCAGAAACTTTTTAGGGATGGCGGCCGGCGCCGCAGGAGCGGCCTTGGCGCCTTGGGCCACGCGCGCCCGCGCCGCCGGCGACACGGGCGGTTTCCTGCTGGGCATGCAGAGTTATTCGCTGCGCAAGTATCCGGTCGATCAGGCTCTCAAGCACATGCAAGAGCTCGGCGTCAAAAGCGTCGAATTCGCCGGCGGGCACTTCCCGCTCAGCAGCAGTCCGCAGCAGATCGCGGAGTTGAAGCAGAAGACCGCCGCCGCCGGCATCAAGATTCTCGGCCACGGGGTGAACGGTTTTTCGAAAAACCATGAAGCCAACCGCCGGATCTTCGAGTTCGCCAGGCAGGCCGGCGTTCGCAACCTGTCGGCCGATCCGACCGAAGACGCCTTTGACAGCCTCGATAAGCTGGTCGCCGAATACGATATTCGGATCGCCATTCATAACCATGGCCCGGGCGCCCGCTACGACAAAATCGACGACGTGCTCAAGGCCATCAACGGGCGAGACAAGCGAATTGGCGCTTGCGCCGATCTGGGGCACTACATCCGCTCGGCCGAAGATCCCGTGCGGGCGATCCGCATGTTCCAGGGACGTTTGTACGGCATCCATCTCAAGGACTTCGCCGAGCCGCGGAAAGACGCGCACGGGACGATCCTGGGCAAGGGGCAGCTCGACGTCGTCGGCGTGTTCCAGGCCTTGAAGAAGGTTGACTTTCCGGCCGACGCCGCCCTGGCGATTGAATACGAAGAGCATCCGGACAATCCCTTAGACGATCTCAAGCAGTGCATGGCGATTGCCATGGAAGCCGCGCAAAAAGCCGCTGGCTGAGGGAGGAGGGAGTTGAGAGGAGGGCTGCGAAAATGAGACGCCTTTACGTTCGGCGAGTCTGCGATTCCGCGCCCGTTCTTATTCCGCTCCGCCACCACCGGGCTCGTCCCGGTGGAGCGTTGATTGATCATCTA
>DASZUP010000819.1:0-2826 GCA_035547635.1 Pirellulales bacterium | reverse complement strand
GCGTAGGTGAGCGTGCCGGTGGAGAGATCGATTGACGGCTGCGTCGTGAACAAGGCCGGGTTGTTGTTGCTGACGGTCAGCTTCAGCGCCTCGTTGGATTCCCAAGTCGGACCGGCGACGATGCTGGTGATGAACCCCGGCGTTGTTTGAGGGCCCGAGTTTTGCGAGATTTTCTGCGCTGGACCCGCGATCACGAAGCTGGGCGGCGAATTGATGGCTGAGGAGGCGCTTGTGCCGGCGTTCAATCTTAGAACGAAGATGTCTTGGTCGTTCTTGGCGCCGACGTTGTAGACGTCCGGCGGCGGACTGAAGTTGGCCGGCCCTTCGGAAACGCCCGTGGCATAGACGTTGCCCGAGCCGTCGACGAAAATGGCCGTGCCTTGATCTTCACCCGACCCGCCAAACTGCAGAGCGTTAACGTAATTGCCGTTTGTATCCAGCTTCGAGATGTAAATGTCGTAGCTGGCGCCAATGGCCGTCAGGTTGGCTGCTGGCGTTCCGCCCGGATTGAAATTGAGCTTTGCGGCGAATTCGCCCGTCGTGTAGACGTTGCCCTGGGAGTCGACGGCAATTCCATAGCCTTCGACATCGTAGCCTCCCGAACCCGGCAGGAACGCCTTGCCCCACACGAATTTGCCGTCGTTATCTAACTTTGAAATGAACGTGGCGTTTGTCCCTTGCGTCGTCAGGTCCGAGCCGTTCGTGGGATCGAGCTGCAGTTTGCCTTCGAATACCCCCGTCGTGTAGACGTTGCCGTTGGAATCGATGGCGATCCGATTCAGCGGCGTGATCAATCCCAGGGGAGACGAGCCGCTGGATGAAGAACTGACCAGCGCGTCGGCCCAGACGACGCTTCCATCGGATGAACTGAACTTCGCCACGAAGTCGTTCGAAAGCGATCCGCCGTTAAGGTTATAAGTTCCGAGCTTCAGGCTGTTGGAAAAACTGCCCGTGATAATTGGATTGCCCGAGGGATCGACGGCCACGGAATCCGCGCCGTCATACTCGCCGGAAGCGCCAAAGCTTTTGGCCCACAGCGGCGCGCCGTCGCTGTCATACTTGACGATGAAGATATCGTCCTTGCCGACCGCCGTAAGCGTCGTTGCAGAGGGGGAGGTGTTGACGGCGTAAGTCCCCGAAAAGGCGCCGACCACGAAAGCGTTGCCGTCGGAATCCACCGCCATGCCGACCGAATGCGATGCGGCCTTGCCCACCACCGCTTTAGCCCACAGCGTGTTGCCTTGGTTGTCGAGCTTCCACAAGAACGCCGTCTCCGTGGAGACGTCAACGACGGTTGTGCCGAACGTCGTCTTGTTGGTGATCGAACCGGCGACGTAGACGTTACCGAACGCGTCGAGCTGCAGCCTAGGGCCGTACTGCCAATACGAGCTTACGGCTTGCCGCACCCAGAGCAGGGTCCCATCGGACGAGTACTTGGCTACGAAGTCGTTATTGGCGCCGGTCGTCAGCTTAACGGCGCCCGGCCCCGAACCGAAAACGGTGTCGAAGCCGTCGAAACTGCCGGCGAGATCGATATTGCCCGCCGCGTCGGCGAGGATTGTACTGCCGCTGGTAAAGCCGACCGTCTTGATGCCGAAGGCCAGGCCGAAGGAGAGCGAGGCCGCGGTCGCCTTGAAGCCGGCGTTGGCGATCGCCGTCTGCCCTGCCCCCAGGACGATCGCGGCGCTTTGCCCCGTGGCGGGAGACACGCTGCTGCTTAACGTCGGGTCAGACCCTGCGTTTTGCGCGGTCAGCGTATCGCCGGTCGGCACGTCGACTTTGATGTAATAGCTGATTCCGCTTTTCAACCCTTTGAAGCTGTACAACCCCAGCGCGTCGGAAACCGTACTCGCCACCTCGACGCCGCTGCCCGGCGTTCCCTGATAAAGGGCGATGGCTATATTCGGCAGGCCCGGTTCGCTGGACTGGCGCACGCCGTCCTGGTCCTTGTCGTTCCAGACCGCGCCGTAAAGGGCCTGCGGCGGGTAGTTGAGTCCCCAGATAAAGCCGTCCCACAGGCCTTGCGCCGCGACGTTTTTGACGTTCGGCCCGGGATCGAAGTCGATCGTGTTGGAGAACGAACCGGCGACGTAGATGTTGCCGGCGGCCGTGGCGGCAATTCCCCAGCCGAAGTCGCTGCCATTTTCGCCGGCGACCGCGGTCCAGGCGTAGTGTCCCTGGCTGTCCAGTGTGGACACGTAAGCGTCCACGCCGCCCGCGCTCGTGCGATTGTCCGTGCCGGCGCCGGGATCGAAATCGGCGATGCCCTGGAAATTGCCGGTCGTATAGACGTTTCCGCGGCCGTCGACGGCAATTCCCATCGCGTTCACGCCGCCGAAAGGACTCGCTCCGGAGACGTTGTGCAACACAGAGCCCCAGTCGTATCCGCCGGTAGCGCCGAGTTTGATCACGAAGGCGTCGGGGAACACGAAATCCGCATTCACGTAATCCGTGCCGCCGCTCGGATTGAGATTGACCGGTCCGCCGAAGCTGCCCGTGGCGTAAACGTTGCCGGCGCTATCGACGGTAATCCCCTCGCCTTGGCTTCGGCCATCGCCCTGCGGCAGGTTCGTGCCATTGAGCTCTTTAGCCCAAAGATAATTGCCGCCCCCGTCCAGCTTGAGGATATAGGCGGCGCCGAAAAAAGTCGTCTGATCCTGGACGGCCAACGGCGACGGGTCAAAGTCTACGGTTCCTGAGAACTGTCCGGTGACGTAGACCTCGCCCTGCGAATTGAGGGCAATTCCGCGTCCCTGATCAAATCCGTCAGCGCCGATTCCGTGGGCCCACGTCAAGGCGCCGCTGGAATTGAACTCGGCGACGAAG
>DASZUP010000818.1:0-3933 GCA_035547635.1 Pirellulales bacterium | reverse complement strand
GCGGTGGTGGCAGGCTTTCGCGAGTTCCCCGATCATCATCCTTACGACCGCACCGATATCGAGTCGCTCGTCGCGTGGTGCGAAGAGCTCCATGCGGAGCTGGCCGTCTGTACGGCCAAGGATCTGGTCAAACTCGGTATCGAGCGGCTCGGCCGGCTCCCGCTAGGGGCCGTGGCGATCGAACTGGAATTCGTCGCTGGGCAGCAGGAGTTCGAAGCTCGGTTGCAGTCGCTGTTCGCCTCGGCGGGCGAGTGAGATGTGCTACTGGCGGGCGTCCTCGGGCTCTTGGGAGGCGCCGCCGCAACCAAGCACGTTACATCACCGAACCGGATGCGATGTGCTGCCCAGGACGGCGGCCGGGAAGTCAGCGAAACGCTGGCATTCAGATGGCCGGTCGGCTGCGCTCCGCTAACCCGACGCGTCAGCGTGAAGAAAACCGGCTGGTTCCTCGCTGACGCGTCGGATCAGCGCAAGCCGACCCCTTGGGGGAATGCCCTTCCCCGTCATCGCTTGCTTGCCTTGAGGCGGCCTTGGGCAAGCCGTCTTGCCGTTACGGAGCAACGCTGCTGCGCCGTCTCGCACTTGTCAGGCGCTAGCTGGGCTGCGCCATGTCTTTAAGGCTCTTCAGCGCCACTAACTTGACCTTCGTGCTGGCCGGCTTCGCGGGCACGTCCATCAGCTCGCCCGGCTTGAACGGGTTGGGCACTCCGGTCTTGGCGGGCTTGGCCGGCACGTGCTTCTTCTCGATCTTCAGCAAGCCTGGCAGCGAGAACACGCCCGGCCCTGAACCGCTGAGACTTTCGCGGATCACCTCGGTCAAAGCGTCGAGCACCGCCGTCACCTCCTGTTTGGGGAGATTGGATTTCTCCGTAATGGCGGCGATCATTTCCGTCTTCGAGAGTGGTTTTCCTTTGCTCGTCGCATCCGCCATCGTGTAGTACCCTCCTCGCGATTGGATTGTCAGGCGCCCCTCTAATTGAACCTCAGATTAGACCGAAAACAGGCAAAATAGCCAATGGGGAGGCGCCGTTGTGGCGAAAAAATATTTGCCCGCAAGGCTTTATGACTCGTGCGGGCCCTCGCCAGGCTCGCACTTGCCGCATCTTACGGAGCTGCCGGCGAGGCGGCGCCGGTGAAGAAGATTAAGCGCGTTGACGCCGCCAAAATCCCGAAACATACGCGCCGCGCTGCGCCCGTTGCGATCTCCGCATGCCGTCGGGCCAGGCCATTACGCCCGCTTCCGCACTGCCGTGAGCGCGGGCATTGCGCCATAAGTCAACCAGCACCGGCCATAGACCTGAATAGATCGTCTTATGGTACGGGGAGTCGGCCGGCAGCAACTCCATCAGCCTGCAGTGGGCTTTGCCCAGGTTATGGTACGGAATCGCCGGAAACAGATGGTGCAATGCATGGTATCGCAATCCCAACGGGAACAGCAGTTCCGTCCAGAGCGGGTTGCCAATCACGGTGATCGAGTCGTTCAGCTGACCGAAATAATCCAATTCGCGACCATCATTCAGGAAGCGATGGCCGGCCAGGTTGCGCAGCCAGTTCAATCCGACGGTGAAGACCGCCAGCGCATAAGCCTTGGCCGCTTGTTCCCAGGGAATGACGCCGGACAAAAGCAGTGTCGCGGCGATGGCGAGATTGAAGAAGCAGGCCAGTTCCCAGGCGAGCCACGTCCTCGCTGGATCGGCGGCGCGCAGCCGGCGCCGATAGCCGAAGTTGGAAACGTACGAGGAGAACCGGGAGAGAACCCATTCACGGCTGCTTGGAAATGCCAGTGACAACGGAGTCAGCACCAGAAAGCGAAGCACGGCAAACATCGGCAAGAGCAGGATCTCCAGCGCGTAATAGAAGAGTTGTCTCGCCGGACCGATCGCCAGCGGCAAGTACTCTCCATCCTGAGGAGTTCCGTAATGGCGCCACTGGTGATGGTCGATGTGGTTGGAATACAAGAAGTGGGGCATCAAGAACGGCACGCCGCAGACGACGTTCCAGGCCGTGCGAAAGCCCTTCAGAGCGCCCTTTCTCAGGTGCGCGATTTCATGAATGAATGTGCCCAACCGAAAGAAAGCAAAGCCCGCGATTAAAAACGCGATCGCTTGCCGCGCCGACCAGACAGGCGCTCGCAGATATGCCAGAGCGCTGACATAAGAGACCGCCGTGGTCAGGGCCAGGTCGCACCAGAAGATCGCCGCGCGCGGGACGAACAGATCCGCCAGCAAGTCATGCGTCTTTCGCAGTGAAAACGGGATTTGTCCGGAAGCGGGACGTGCGCCGGCGGCGTTGGGCGTCGTCATTGCGTGCGTCTCCCTGTTAAAGTTCGGCTTGATCGCTTCGAGTCGGTCGACTCGACGGCTCAGCGGCTTTGCACGGGACTGACGGCTGTTTCTCCGTTGCGCGTCAGCCGCGGTTCTGGGCGCTCGTGAGTCGTTTCGTCGGCGCCATTGAGCAACACCACCATGTAGTGGCCGTCGTTCACGGAAAGCCGCAGCTTGTAATCGGCGCGTTCGAGAAGCTTCCGCTCGGCGAGCGCACGCGATAGCTCAGGCGGCAAGGCTTGTCTGGCGAGCTGGGGTAAAGAGCGTTTGGATTCCCCGGACGTCAACGTTCCCAGCAGCGCCGCGGCCGCAGTCAGATCAAATGAGGCGGCCGGGGCAACAGCTAACGCGGCGACGTTTTGTTCCAGATGCTGGAGCGTTCCGGGAAGTTGCAGCCGTTCGGCCTCTGACTGCATTCCTGCCACGCACAGATATTTCTCGGTCGTGTAGAAGCGCAACGGGGTCTGCCGGCCCGGCTGCGCGGCCAACAGTTGCAGCGGCTCTCGCAACAGCTTATTTGCGGCGGCCACTTGCAATTCCGCCTCCTGGTCGAATTGCCGGCACAGTCTGTCTGCTGCCCGGCGAGCGGCAATCTGTTCGCATTTGGGCAGGCTTTCCTGCGCTCGCGAGCGGCTGATCCGGCGCGCCAGCCGTCCGCGCAAACCAGGCAGCGGACTGGTGGTGCCGAGTAACGTCGCACGCGACCGGGCGTTGCAGCGAGCGGGCAGGGCTCTCAGCCCGCTCTCATCAAGCAGAATGCGCTTGCGGGCCGCGAATTTGGTCACAGTTCTAGTATGAATCTGCGCCCGGCCTGCATCACCGCGGGTCTGAGATACGATCGTGCCGGTGAGCAGGATGTCGAAAACGCCGTAGTCCGGGCTTTCCGCTAGTTCCACGTGCGCATCGCCGGTCAGGCGAGAGTGGCCCGTCAAGGGCACGCCCAACATCTCTTCGTCGACCGACATCCGTTGGTCCAGATCGCGGCACGATAGGTCGTCGAGCATGTCTTCCGAGATCCGCAGGTGAGCATGCTCGATCAATCGTGCCACGTTGGCTGGCGCCCGGGGCTCGAGCCGAGTTGTGAACAGCGAGCCCAAATGCCCGAGCGAGTCGAGCGGCCAGGACGCTCCGAACACGGTCTCCCACTGCAAGTCCGGTCCCGGCGCCGGTTGCCCAAACGCCCGTTGGCCAGGCGGGGAGAACGCCAGGCATATCGTCATAATGGTGATGGGGATGTGTCTCATGTTGCCGCTCCTGGTACGAACTCACGACTGGCCCGAAGTTCGCAGGGGAAGTAGCTAGCAATCGACGTGCCAGATTGTGTAAGTCAGTTAGCGCCAATGGAAAACTCAGAATATCCGGCGCTTTTGGCGTCTAGGACTGGTCGATGCACGACCGGTTTGGCTCGGTCGGCGGCTCTACGCGGCAGGCGTTCGGCGTTCAGTCGGCTCGGATCTCGCCAGCCGACGGCTCATATTCCGCCAGCCATCGCCGAGCGAGGGGGCCGATTGTGAGTCCTTGCACGAGAATGGAGAATACGACGACGACATAGGTGATCACGAGCACCGTGTCGCGGTCCAAGGCGGCGTCGTCGGGCGCCAGGCTGCGC
>DASZUP010000817.1:0-2255 GCA_035547635.1 Pirellulales bacterium | reverse complement strand
TTGCTGCCTTCGTTGGCCAGCACGAAGGTGCTGATCCGCGTCAGATCGCTCTGGAAAGCCAGCGCCAACAGATCGCACATCACGCGAATGTGTTCGCCGTAATCCTTGGGCACTCCGGCCGGCTTGGCGAAGTTCGGCAGCCCTTCGCCCGATACCTGCTCGGCGCGATTGATCCGCTGCTCCAGCTCGCGGACGGTGACGAGGTACTCGTCCAGCTTGCGCTGGTCCGTGGCGCCCAACCGCTGCTTGAGTTGCCGGGCGTCTTCCAAGGCAAAATCGAGCACGCTCTTGCGGGCCTCGATGCGCTGCTCTCTAGCCTTCTTCGACTCGCCGCGATGCCCGTCGGAAAACAGCCGCTCGAACACCAGCCGCGGATTGACTTCCTTGGCCAGCGGCGTCGACTCGGTCTTCCACGAGCTGTTGGCCGAGTAGGCGCAGCTATAACCGGAGTCGCAGTTGCCGTTCTGGGCGCCCGCCTCGCAGCCGAGCTCCAGCGACGAGAACCGCGTCAACTGGCCGATGCGCTGGGCCGCCACCTGGTCGGCGGAAACGCCCGCCTTGATGTCGGCGCCGTGCGTCTTGCGCGGATGGCAGCCGGTCAGAAAGCTGGCCATGGCACGGGCATGGTCGCCGCCACCGTCGCCATGCGCCCGGGCGCCGTCCTGGGCCAGGCCGCTGAGCACCAGGAAGTCCTGCTTGAACTTCTCCAGCAGCTTGAGCGTGGGGGGCAATTCAAAATCGGCGCCGACCTTTTCCGGCGTCCAGTCGGGCATGTGGATGCCGTTGGGCACGTACAAGAAGGCCATCCGGTTGGGCGTCTTCTTGGCCGCTTCGGCCGCCTGCGCGGCGCGGCCGAAAGCGGTGTAGGCCGTCGCCGGCAGCATGGCGTCCAGCAGCGGCAACGCCACCGCGGTTCCGAACCCCTTGAGCGCCGTACGTCGTGAAATCTGCCAAGGCTTGTGCATCATTCAGGTCCTTTGCCTCTGCGCAGTTGAAAGGGATCGCTCCCGACGATCTCCAGGATCAACGTCGAGAACTTGTAATCGTTCTTCGCCAGCGCGGCGGCGACGTCGTCGACCGCGCACTTGTCGTAGTATTCCAGCCCCCGGCCCAAGGCGTACGTTAACATCTTTTCGGTCAGGCAGCGGGCGAAATCGTCCTTCTTCCGCTTCAAAATCTGCTTCAATTCGCTCGGCCGCTTGAACGCCGAGCCGTCGGGCAGCGTTCCGGAAGCGTCGATGGCATGCGCTCCGTCGCGGTCTCGCCAGGCGCCGATGGCGTCGAAATTCTCCAGCCCGAAGCCGAGCGAATCCATCCGGGCGTGACAGGCGGCGCAGCTCGGGTTGGCCCGGTGCTGTTCCATCTGCTGACGCAACGTGCCGGTCAGCGCCTTGCCGCCTTCTTTCAGTTCGGGCACGTCAGGCGGCGGGGGCGGCGGGGGAGAGTTGAACAGCTCCTCCAGGATCCACTTGCCGCGTTTGACCGGCGACGTGCGCGTCGGGTTCGAGGTGACGGTCAGCACGCTGGCCTGCGTGAGCAGGCCGCCGCGGTCGGGATCCTCGAGCTTGACGCGGCGGAACTCCGGTCCGGTCACGCCCAGAATGCCGTAGTGCCTGGCCAGCGGCTCGTTGAGAAACGTGTAGTCGGCGTCGAGCAGATCGAGCACGCTGCGGTCTTCGTCCATCACCGAGGCGAAGAACAGCTCCGTCTCTTTGAGCATCGCCTGCCGCAGCTCCTCGTTGAACTTGGGGAACAGCTTGGGGTCGGGCGTCATGGTCTTCAGCCGGCGGATCTCCAGCCACTGGCCGGCGAAGTTCTCCACCAAAGCATGCGCCTTGGGGTCTTTCAGCATCCGCCGAACTTCCGATTCCAACACGCCCGGCTCGCGCAGCTTGTCTTGGGCCGCCAGCCGGAACAGTTCGTCGTCCGGCATGCTGCTCCAAAGGAAATACGAGAGCCGCACGGCCAGCTCGAACGGATCGATCGGGTGAATGGCTTTCGGGTTGTTCGGCTCTTTGTCCGATTCCACGCGGAACAGGAAATGAGGCGAGATCAGCACGGCCTCCATGGCCACCTGAATGCCGCGCTCGAAGCTGTCGCCGTTCTTTTCGGCTTGCTCGACGAACTTCACCAGCCGCGCCACTTCGTCGGGCGTGGCCCGGCGGCGATAAGCTCGGCTGGCGAACACCTTGAGCACCCGCTCAGCGCACTCTTTGTGATTGTTCTTGTTGAGCTCAGCGAAGATGATCCGCTTG
>DASZUP010000816.1:0-5497 GCA_035547635.1 Pirellulales bacterium | reverse complement strand
GAGTCCGGAATCGTCACCGATTCCGCTACGAGAAGTGCTGGCCGCCCCGATATGGGCGGTGGACACGCGGTCTTTAGCGGGCCAATCTGCGCTGCGACCCGAGCGCGCCGCTGTAGCACGGAACTTGTTCCGTGCCGGGAGAGCAGCGCGACACGCGTTCCGGACGCTCACCATTTCGAACGGAACAAGTTCCGTGCTACGGGGGCAAAAGCCGCCGGACAATGCGACACAAAGTTGCTACATTAACCAGCGGCAGCCCCGGCTGAGCCTCCAACCAGCCAATAACTGATGTCGCGACCAGATAACCCCAGACGTTTGCCGCCGCGCAGCCGCTTCGGAGCCTCCCGCCTTTGAACGATCCTCAGAACCCGCAAAATCCCCCCTGTCCTCCCAGTTTCGAGCAGGCGTTGCTGCAACTGGAGCAAATCGTTCATCAGTTGGAAGATGGCGAGATCGGCCTGGCTGAAGCGCTCACGCACTACGAACAAGGGGTCTCGCTCTTGAAACAGTGCTACGGATTGCTCGAGCGCGCCGAGCGACGGATCGAGTTGCTCAGCGGCGTAGATGCCGAGGGAAACCCGGTGACCGAACCGTTTGACGACGAGGCTTCGCTCGATCTGGAGAAGAAATCGCAGCCGCGCAGCCGCCGCCGAACACGCAAGGCGGCCGCGCCATCCCAGGACATTTTCCCTGCCTCGTCCGACAGAGACGACGTAGACACCCCGGGTAACCTGTTTTAGAATAGGTTCTTACTGGCCTCATGGCGGGGTGACTTCTCGAGTCTGATCCGAGTTCGGGGCGACAAATGTCCGCAAGCTCCATGTCCTCTTTTGAACAATATGCGATCGAAATGCGTTCGCATATTGAGGAAGCGCTTGAGCGCTTCTGCCGAGCCGAGCCCGGTTGCCCGGAGCAACTGGCGGCGTCCATGCGTTATAGCTTGCTGGCGCCCGCCAAACGCCTGCGGCCGCTGCTGGCGTTAATGGCGGCGGAAGCTTGCGGTGGAGAGGTAGAGGCGGCAATTCCGGCGGCGTGCGCCGTGGAGATGATCCACAGCTACTCGCTGATCCACGACGACCTGCCCGCCATGGACGACGATGACCTGCGGCGGGGCAAACCGACGAATCACAAGGTGTTTGGCGAAGCGATGGCGATCCTGGCGGGCGACGCATTGCTGACGCGCGCCTTCGAAGTGCTGGCGCGAGAGATCCAGCCGGCCGAAACGGCCGCCGCCTGCTGCGCCGCATTGGGACAGGCGGCCGGCGCCGCGGCGCTGGTCGGCGGGCAGGCCGATGACCTGGCGCAGGAGCTTGCCGCCGAGAACGGCGCCCGAGACGCGTCAAGCGAAAAACTGCTGGCGGAACTGGAATCGATCCACCGGCGCAAGACGGGCGCCATGTTCCTGGTTTCTTTGCGGTTGGGGGCTCTGACCGCCAAGGCCGATGCGAAACAGATGGAAATCCTCGAGGAGTATGGCCGCGCGCTGGGACTGGCGTTCCAGATCGCGGACGACCTCTTGGATGTGAGTGGAGACGAGCGGGCAGTTGGCAAACGTGTTGGCAAGGATGCGAATCGAGGCAAACTGACCTTTCCCGGTTTATTGGGCGTCGAAGAAAGCCGTCGCCGCGCCGAGCATTTGATTGCTCAGGCCTGCGATGTGCTGGCGCCTTTGGGTCCGCCCGCCGAGAACCTGGTCGCGTTGGCTCGATACGTCGTGGAAAGGGACCGCTAATGGACGAATTGCTCTCCAGAATCGAATCGCCTCGCGACCTCCAGGGAATGTCGCTGGCCGAGTTGGAACAACTGGCCGGCGAGATGCGAGAGGCGCTGCGGACCGTGGTTTCGAATCGCACGGCCCACTTCGCCTCGAACCTGGGCGTGGTCGAGCTCTGCCTGGCCCTGCACACCACGTTCGATTTCAGCCGCGACCGGCTGATCTGGGACACAGGCCATCAGATCTATCCCCACAAGCTGATCACCGGCCGCTACCACGAGTTCGGCTCGATCCGCATGAAGGGCGGGTTGATGGGCTACCCGAACCCGAACGAAAGCGAATACGACCTGTTCATGACCGGCCACGCCGGCTGCAGCGTCTCCACGGCTTTGGGGCTGAAGAGCGGCGATGACCTGATGCCCGGTCAGGCCGACCGCCACTCGGTGGCCGTCATCGGCGACGGCGCCTTCCCGTCGGGTATCGTGTTCGAAGCGCTCAATAACGCCGGCGGCTTGAAGAAAAAGCTGCTGGTGATTCTCAACGACAATAAAATGTCGATCTGCCCGCGCGTCGGCGGCGTGGCCCACTATCTCGACCGCTTGCGAATGAACCCGCTGTACACCGGCTTGAAGCAGGAAGTGGTCAAGGCGCTGGGCAAGGTGCCGCTGTTGGGCGATCCGGTCGAGCGCTTGCTGTGGCAGGCCAAAGAGTCGATCAAGGCCGGGTTGCACGGCGGCATGCTGTTCGAAGAACTCGGCTTCCGTTACATGGGACCGATCGACGGTCACAACATCGGCCAACTGCACAAGTACCTGAATCTGATCAAGGACGTCGACGGACCGGTGCTGTTGCACGTGGTCACGGAAAAAGGGCACGGCTTCCAGCCGGCCGCGGAAGATCCGGTGTTCTTCCATACCCCGGCGCCGTTCCGTTGCGACCAGGACGGTGCACTTTCGATCAAGAAAAGCTCGTCCCGAGCATACACCAATGTCGTCAGCGAAGCGATCTACAACCAGCTCGAACAAAATCCTCGCGTGACGGTCATGACCGCCGCCATGTGCCAGGGCAACAACCTGGAAAAAGTGCGAGGCGCGTTCCCCGAACAGTTTTTCGACACCGGCATTTGCGAATCGCACGCGGTGGCCTTTGCGGCCGGTCAGGCCAAAGCCGGCCTGCGGCCGATCGTCGACATCTACAGCACCTTCCTGCAGCGCAGCTTCGACCAGATCTTCCAGGAAGTCTCGCTGCAAAACCTGCCCGTCACGTTCTTGTTGGATCGGGCCGGGTTGACCGGTCCCGACGGGCCGACGCACCACGGCGTGTTCGACATCGGCTACATGCGGCTGTTCCCGAACCTGGTGGTCATGGCGCCCGGCGACGAATACGACGTGGCGCCGATGCTCGATTTCGCCCTCAGCCACGACGCGCCGGTTTCCATGCGCTACCCGAAAACCGCCGCCGAGAAGCATGACCGGCCGCTGGCGCCCATTGAACTCGGCCGATCGGAAGTGATCGACTGGGGCCACGACGGCATGTTCATTGCCTGCGGCACGCTGCTGGGCGATTGCATTAAAGCGGCCGCGGCGTTGCGAGAGGAAGGGCTCGACGTGGGCGTGATCAACGCCCGCTTCATCAAGCCGCTCGATACGGAAACCATCCTGCGAGCCGTCGAGTCGTGCTCGTTCGTCCTGACGGTGGAAGAAGGCGCCTTGATGGGCGGTTTCGGCAGCGCCGTGCTGGAAGCGGTCAGCGACGCCGGGCTGCCGTCGGCCCACATCCGCCGGCTCGGCATTCCCGACCGGTTCGTCGAACACGGCGAGCGCGGCGAGTTGCTCGCCGATCTTGGTCTCGACTCGCAAGGGCTGACCCAAGCGGCCCGCGAGTTAGCCGCTCGCGTGGGCATCGTGGGCGATCCGGCTCGGCGGCAGGTTTCGTAATTCGCCTGAAGGCCGCACATTGCTTGCCGCCCGCAGCTCAGCTCGGGTGGCTGGCGGCAGCGCAGCGATGCCCCAGGTCTGCCAAGTGGCGGCGACGCGTCGCGGCCGTTACCATGGCACGCTGGCCGTCGATTCCGAACTGCGTCTCAAGGGAACCGCCATGCGTGCTCGAACGCCCCTCGCGCTACTTGCCTTTGCGTTGCTGTTCAACGCCCCGCTTCGGGCGTTTGCCGAGCCAAGCAGTCGCCCGCCGAACGTGCTGCTGATCGTCTCGGACGACCAGCGGCCCGATACCATCGCGGCGTTGGGCAACGATCGCATCCGGACGCCCAACCTGGACCGCCTGGTCAAGCACGGCACGGCCTTTACGCGCGCCATTGCACCGAACCCGATCTGCACGCCCAGCCGCGCTGAGTTGATCAGCGGCGTGACCGGATTTCGCAATCGGGTTCTCTATTTCGGCGAGCGAGTCGACCCCAAGCTAACGCTCTGGCCGCAGGGCATGCAGGCCGCCGGGTACGAAACCTGGTTCGTCGGCAAATGGCATATTCCCGGTACGCCCAAGGCGCTCGGCTACACGGGGACCGAAGGCCTGTACATGGGAGGAGGCGGTCGGCCGGAGACCCAGCCGCGCGATTTTGCCGGCCGCCCGGTGACGGGCTATCGAGGATGGGCCTTCCGCGATGCCCAGGGGCAGGTGTTGCCCGACGAGGGCATCGGCCTGACGGGCGACATCAGCCGCAAGTTCGCCGACGCGGCAATTCGCGTGATCGAGCGGCGCCAGGACAAACCATTCTTCCTGCACGTTAACTTCACCGCTCCTCACGATCCGCTGCAGCTTCCGCCGGGTTACGCCGAGCGAGCCAAACCGGAACGGGCGCTGCTGCCGGCGAATTTCCTCCCCCGCCATCCTTTTGATCACGGCAATTTCGACGGCCGCGACGAGAAACTTTTCGCCTGGCCTCGAACGCCGGAAATGGTCCGTGCGGAACTGGCCTGCTACTACGCCGTGATCGAGGACATGGACGAGCAGATTGGCCGGATCCTGAAGACGCTGGACGAGAAGGATTTGACGGAAGACACGCTGATCATTTTCACCAGCGATCACGGGCTGGCGATCGGCAGCCACGGCCTGCGCGGCAAGCAGAACATGTACGAACACACCATCGGCGTGCCCTTGATTATGTCCGGCCCGCAGATTCCCGCCGGCAAACGGGTCGATGCGCAGTGCTATTTGCGAGATCTTTACCCGACCGTCTGCGAGTTAACCGGAGTTCCGGCGCCGAGTGACCTGGAAGCGCGCAGCTTGCTGCCGGCGATTCAAGGCAAGGTCAAAGAAATCTATCCCTTTACAACCGCCTATTTTCGCGACGTGCAGCGGATGATCCGCACCGACCGCTGGAAACTGATCTGCTACCCGAAAACCGACCGCTTGCAGTTGTTCGACCTGCAGGCCGATCCGGACGAATTGCACGACCTGGCCGCCGATCCTCGCTACCAGGCGACCGTCGCCGAACTTCGCGGCAAGCTGGCCGCCTGGCAGCGCGAGCACGGCGATGATCTACCGCTGCCTGAGGCGCCGCAGGCGGACGGGAAGTAATTGCAGCGCTTTTCGCTCAGGGACCGGCGGCGTGAGGCTCGGCGAAACCTCGCTTCACTGGGGCATCGCTTCGCTCTGCCGCCAGCCACCATCTCGCTGCTTGAATTGCTATCCCCCGATTCCTGGACGGCACAAGCCTCATTTCTCCGGCAGGAACGGAAACAGCTTTCGCAGTTCGTCCTTGCCGGGCTGACGCCCGTACTCGCAGAGTTCGAAGGCTTCGGCATATTCGATTCCGGCGGCGGC
>DASZUP010000815.1:0-3400 GCA_035547635.1 Pirellulales bacterium | reverse complement strand
CCGCCAGGTCTCCTACCACGCCGCCGCCCACGGCGACGATGACGGTCTTGCGGTCGGCCCCCAACTCGAGCAGTTTTTGCCAGAGTTGGTCCGCCGTTTCGACCGACTTGCTCATCTCGCCGGCTTCGATCACGGTCAGGTCGACCGTCGCGCCGGCCTCTGCCAGGCTCTCGCCGAGCGGCATGGCGTGCAGTTCTTGCACATGCTGGTCCGTGATGACGACGGCGTGCGTCGTGCGGCGCAGGGAAGAGAGAAACCGCCCGGCCTCAGCCAAAATGCCGGCGCCAATTTCGATCGTGTAGCTGCGCGGGCCGAGCGGAACGTGAACGAGGCGGGATTCGGCAGTCACGGAAACGCTTTCTTACGGCCCCCAAGGGATTTCTGTCGCGCAGCGATCCTTCGCCGGAAAAAGGGGACATTCTACTTTTTCATGAAACCGAGCAAGAGCATGATCGCACGCCGGAAAAAGTAGAATGTCCCCTTTTTCCGCGGCGCGTCAGAGCAGCGGGCGGATGGCTATTGCACCCGTTCCAGATCGGCGGGAGTGACCGTGATCTGCCGGCAGAAGCCGGTGTGCAAACGGACGTAATCCAGATCGGCCGCCGCCTGCGGCTCAGCGTGCAATTGCGCGGCGACCTGCTCGCGCTGGGTTTCGTCCCAGCTATCGTATTCTTCGGGCCAGATCGTGAGTTGTTCCACGACCAGGGCTTCACGGTAAGGGTCAAACGCGTTGGCCATCGCTCAAGCTCGCTCAAATGTCAGATGTCAATCGGCCTGTTTTGCGGCTGTTGGCCGCGATTTCGCCAGTATACTTTCCTAAGGGCTGCAGGGAAGTGGCTGTTGCCCCCGCCGCGCGGCGCCGACGGTTTGGCGACCGGCCGCGGAAGCTCATGGATCTTACTCGCGAACGACGAAACTGCGAATGATTGAGCCGCCAGCAGATTCTGCCCTTCGCGACGCTGACGATCGCGAGTCGAATTATCCGCTTGCCGGATTGAAAGTGCTTGACCTGTCGCGCGTGCTGGCCGGTCCGGTCTGCACGCAGTTACTGGCCGATTTGGGCGCCGACGTCGTCAAGGTCGAGCGTCCCGGCTGTGGCGACGACACTCGGCAATGGGGACCGCCGTTTGCCGAACCCGGCGGACCGAGCGGCTATTTTCTCTCCTGCAATCGCGGCAAACGCTCGCTGGCGCTCGATCTGGCCCATGCCGAAGGCCGGAAAGTGGTCGAAGAACTCGTCCGCCGGGCCGATGTCTTGCTTGAGAACTTCTTGCCTGACTCGCTGGCGAAATTGGGGCTTGAACCGGAGCGTCTGCAGGCTCTCAACCCGGAGCTGGTCCATTGTTCCATCTCAGCGTACGGCCGGAACAATGCCTGGTCGCAAACGCCGGGGTACGACCTGATGATGCAGGCCAGTTCCGGCATCATGGCCATCACCGGCGAGCCCGACGGCATGCCGATGAAGGTGGGCGTAGCGATTACCGACGTCATCACCGGGTTGTATGCGGCCACGAGCCTGTTGGCCGGACTGTACGCTCGCGGCAAAGGCCGGGGCGGCGCCGGCTTTGATCTGGCCCTGGCCGACTGCGCGTTGGCTTCGTTGGTGAACGTGGCCCAAGGCGCCTTGCTGACCGGCCAGCCGGCGCGGCGCTGGGGCAATGCTCATCCGCAGATCGTCCCCTACGAAGCCTTTGCCACTGCCGACGGACATGTCGTCGTTGCCGTCGGGGCCGACCGTCAATGGCAGCGATTGTGCCGCGCGGTCGAACGCGACGACTGGGCGGCCGATGCCCGTTTTGCCACCAATCCGGCTCGCGTCGAGCATCGAGAAGACCTGGTTCCGCTGCTGCAAGAGCTGTTCTCTGAGCGGACGACGGCAGCCTGGCAAGCGTTGCTCACGGCGGCCGACGTGCCCCACTCGCCGGTGCTGGGAGTGGAGGAAGCGCTCGCCTCGCCGCAAGCGGCTGCGCGTGAAATGACGCTGGAAACGACCGATGCTGCCGGGCGGAAGTACCGCCTGCTGGCGGGCGCCGTACACTGGCAAAATGAGCCGCCGCGGCGCGCCGCGGCGCCGCCGGAACTGGGCCAGCACAGCGACGAGGTATTGCGCGAGTGGCTCGGCTACGGGGCCGACCGCATAGAACAATTGCGACAGCAGGGAGCCGTTCAGTGACTCGCGATACCGCAGACCTCGCCGCCGACGGCGACGATGCTGCCTCGAATTTGATCGAAGGCAAATACGCAATTCTGGTCGTATTCCTGCTCGGTCTGCTCGGCGCCGTTGGAAGTTGGTGGTATCACTCGCAGCTCCAGCGGCAAGCGATCGCCTTCTGGGGAACGCAGAATGCGGCGCTCATTCAACGCGCGCCCCATGTCGACTTCATGCAGCTTGAGCCGGCGGAAACGGCGGCTTCCGGCGATGCCGCCGAAACGTTGAAGATCGGCGGTCGCCCGTACCTAATCGTCCGGCGGATCGACGGCAGCCGAACGTCGGGGCTGATCCATCTTCGGCACAGCCTGGTCCAGGATGGCAGTTACAACTGGTCCTTGCCGCTTTCAGACTGCCGGCCGGATTGGCAATACGCCTTGAGATTCGAAGACGCCGGCGCATCCGCGACGGTCGCGCTCGACTTTTCATGCGGGCAGCTACTGGCTCTCGACATGGACAAGCCACTCTCCATCCAGCCGATGGCCGAGGGGCTGGAGGAATTTATGACGGTGCAGTTCGGCGAGCGGCCTGCAGAGCCGCCGACGGAATAATCGTGGAAGCGTCAAGAGGCCTTTTGCGGCAGCAGGGCGCTGATTTGGCCCGCCTCGAGCAGGGCCTGCGCCCGTTCGACTTCAAGATAGTACTCGCGCCGCTCGAGCAACTGCGCCGCCTCCTCGTCGATGACTGCAGTCACGTCGCGGTGCAACTGCAAGGCCGAAGCGGTGACCTGGGCCGTTACCGGACCTTCGACCGTCTCGCGAATGGCGCGCGCTTTGGCCTGTCCGCAGGCCAGCAACAGGCAGTGTCGCGATTCAAGAATCGTGCCGACGCCCATCGTGATCGCCAGTCGCGGCACTTCCGCTTCGCTGCCGAAGAAGCGTGCGTTGTCGCGAATCGTCTCGGCGGTCAGCGATTTCAACCGGGTGCGGCTGCCGAGTGAAGAGCCTGGCTCGTTGAAGGCGATGTGGCCGTCGCTGCCGATGCCGAGCACCTGCAAATCAATGCCCCCCTCGTCCTCGATCGTTTTTTCGTACTGCTCGCAGTAGGCTTCGAAATCTAACGCCCGGCCGTCGGGCACGTGCGTGTTGCGGACGTCGATGTTGATATGGTCAAACAGGTTCCGCTGCATGAAATAGCGATAGCTTTGCGGGTGCGTGGGACTCAATCCGACGTACTCGTCGAGGTTGAAGC
>DASZUP010000814.1:0-4481 GCA_035547635.1 Pirellulales bacterium | reverse complement strand
GTGCCTCCGTGCCTCTGTGGTTCACTTGCTTTTCAGTTCGCCATCCGTCGTGACGCGATAATCGCGGATGCGAGCTTTGTTGCACAGGTTCATGACGTTGACGACGAATTGCCAGACGCAGCGTTTGTCGGCCCGGATGATTACGGTTTGACGGCCGGGGTTACTGGCGGCGGCTTGCAGGAGCGTGCCGAGCAAGGCGGCGTCGTTCTGCTGCTGGCCATTGACCACATAGCGCCCCTCGCGATCGATATTGACGAACAGCTCCTTCGGCTTGGCCGTGAGGGGCATCGCTTCGCTGGCTTGCGGCAACTCGACATTCAACTCGCGTTCCTGCTCCTCGAACTTCGTAGCGACCAGGAAAAAAATCAACAGCAGGAACACGACGTCGATCATCGGCGTCAAGTTCAGCCGGCCCAGGGCGTTCGATTTTTTGATGGCGACAGGCATTGGGGATTTTCGATTTTCGATTTTAGATTTTGGATTGAATCGAGAATCCAAAATCGAAAATAACTCGGTGTTCTCCGTGCCCTCTGTGGCAAGTTCCCCGGAAGCGAGCTTCGATCATTTCCTGGCCGCCGCGGGTTGCGCCTCAACACGCGGCTCGCTCTCGACCGCAGGCGCGGCGGGGCGCTGCACGCGGAGCTTGCCTTCGAAGCGTTCGAGCTGCGGCAACAGCTCGAGCAGCAATTCGTCGACGTCGCGAAAGAGCGATTGAATGCGGCCTTCGAAATAGTGGGCCAGGATGGCGGCAGGAATGGCGACGGTCAGCCCCGCGAAGGTCGTGACAAGGGCCACGTAAATGCCGCCGGCCAGGCTCTCAGCCTTATTGACGTTGGTCGGCATGTTGGCCGTGATGAAGAACGCCTGGATCATGCCTTGCACGGTGCCGAGCAGGCCCAAGAGCGGCGTGATGGTGACGGCCAGTTCGATCGGCCGCACGTTTTTGTAGAGCTTGGCGGCCTCGCGCTCGCTGGCCTCTTTCACGGCGAATTCGACTTCCGAATGTGGGCGGCCGACCTTGAGCAGCACGGAGCGGAACACGCTGGCGGCGGTCGAAGGGAACTGCTGGCAGAGCTTATAGGCTTGCTTCGGATCGAGCCCGCCGGGCCGCGCGGCAAGCTGCCCGAGCGCGGCGACGAGTTCGGGCGGAATGATCTTGCGGCGCCGCAGCCCGAGCCAGCGCTCGAACGCGAACAGCACCACGAGGAACGACATCGCGGCGATCGGGATCATCAGCACGCCGCCCGACATCGCCAGTTCGAGCAGGTTCAGAGACGGCAGTTTCGGCGCCGCAGGCGGCGCCGGTTCGGCCGGCTTTTCGCTCGGCGCGCTGAGGGCCTCAGCGGCCCGGCGTTCGGCCTCGTCGATGCGGTCGGCGTTGGCGGGCTGGTCGGACGGAAGTTCCGGTTCTTGGGCGAAAGCTGGCGCAGCGAACGACGCGAGCATCGCGATGCTTGCCAATGCGAACGGCCATTGTGACGTGATGGCGCGCCGTGAGGCTGCGCGACGAATCAACATTTGAAGACTCCACACGACTTTGTCATTGTCGCTTTTCGCGGAGCGAAAAGCGACACTACGCTTACTCCTTGCCGAGCGCCGACAGCCGCTCTTTCGCGAGCGCCGCCTTGTCGCTTTGGGCGAACTTGTCGACCACTTCCTGATACGATTTTTTGGCCTGGTCTTTCTTGCCGAGGACTTCGAAGCAGCGGCCGGCTTCGTAGTGGGCGTTGGCCTGCCACTCGGGATAGCTGTAGGCGTAGGCGGCCTTGAAGAAATTCTTGATCGCCTCGCCGTGGTTTTTTTGCTCGAAATAGATTTCGCCGATCATGAACCTCGCCCGGGCCGCCACTTCGCGATCGGTCTTCGCCGTCACCTCTTCATACAGCGACAACGCCTGGTCGGCTTGCCCGAGATTCTGTTTCGCCCAGGCTTGCTCGTAGAGCATCTCGGGCAAGTAATCCGAGTCGGCATGCTCTTTCACCGCGCGTTCCAAGAGCGCGAGACTCTGCGGCCAGTGCTTTAGCTTCGCCTCGGCTTGCGCGGCATGCAGCAAGGCGAGCGCGGCGAAGTCTTTGCCGGGCGGGTTCTTGACCTGGGCGTAGACGGCCAGTGCCTCGGCGTATTTGCCTTGCTTGAAGAGCGACTCGGCCTCCATGAACGTGGCGTCGGGCGTCAGCGGGCCGGTCGGAAAGGCGGTGCGCTCGTAAGCGAACGACTGCTGGGCTTTTTCAAAATCGTTCTGGCGGAAATAGGCCCAGCCGAGCTTGTGGGCCGCCTTTTCGCCAAGCTCCGACTTGCCCGCCTTCTGCATCGCTTCGTAATAACGCACGGCCGCCTGTTTGAAATCGTCGGCCGCGTAGGCTTGCTCGGCGACGTGATACAAGCTCTCGGCCGCCAGCGGGCTGGTCGGATGCTCCTTGGCCAGTCGGGCGAACGCTTCGGCCGCCTCGCCCGACTTGTCGAGCGCCTTGAAGGCCCAGGCCAACTCATACAGCGCCTTATCCGCCCCGACGTACTGCGGGTCGTCTTTGAGCAGAGCTTGGAACGTGGCGGCCGCTTCGGCCGGCTGCTTCAAGCCGACCTGGCACAGCCCGAGCACGTAGCGGGCGTCGGATTTTTCCGCGGCGGTCGGCTGCGTTTGCAGAAACGCCTGCAGGTCTTCGACCGCCGGGGCGTATTGCTTCAACTGCTCGCGCGCCAAGGCGCGGCCATAGCGAATGCGCGGCACGAGATCGGCCGGCGGATTCTTCGCGAGCAGACCGTCGAACGTCTGCACGGCGCCGGCGTGATCTTGCTGGCTAAGCTGCGTCCAGCCGAGGCCGAACACGGCATGCGGCGCCAGCGGGCTGGCGGCGAATTGTTCGGCGACGAGTTTGTATTCGGCGGCGGCCGTCTTCCAATCGCCTGAGGCGAAGGCATACTCAGCCAGTTGGTAGTGAGCCTCGTCGACGATTGAACTTCTGGGAAACTGCTGAATCAATTGCGCCAAATGCGCCTTGGCCTCGTTCAAGCGGTTGGTATGCCGCTCGGCCGCCGCCAGGGCCAACAGCGACTCGTCGGCCTTGTCGCCTTGCGGATCGGCTTGCAACGCGGCGGCCAGCGATTTTGCCGCGGCGTCGTACTGCTTCAGTTCGTTGCGGCTGGCGCCGATCAGATAGTGCGCCTCGGCGATCGCCGCCTTGTTCTTTAGCGTCGGCAGCACGGATTCGAGCGCAGCGATCGCCTCGGCCGGTTGTTTGCCGAGCGACAGAGCCAGCCCGCGGCGGACTTTCCAGATTTCCGTATCCGGCCGCTGCGGATATCTCTTCAACAGCTCGTCGTAGCGTTTGCCCGCCTCGGCGTACTTGCCAAGCTGCAGGTCGCTCTCGGCGGCGACATAGATCACGTCAGGCGCCAGTTCCTTGTCGGCGTATTGTTTGAGGAATGAGTTTGCGTAGTTGAGCGCGGCCGCGTGATCGCCGGCGCCGAGCGAGGCGAAGGCCGCCATGTAGAGCGCCTCGGGCGCCACGGCGTCTTGCGGATGCTGTTGCGCCAAGGCGGCGTAGAGGGCGATCGATTCCTTGCGCCGCTCGGGCATGTCATAAAGCGCGTCGGCCTTGTCCATCGCAAGTTGCACGGCGAACGGGCTGCCGCCGGCCGGAGGCAAGGCGCTTTCAATGAGTTTGAGCGCCTCGGCCGGCTGTCGTTCCTTGAGCAGGCTGCGAGCCAGCCAGTGCGCCGCTTCGGATGCGGTTTGCCCGCCCGCGGCCAACGCCTTGGAAAGCGTCGCACGCGCTTCGGCCGGCTTACCGGCCAGGTAGGCGCATTTGCCGGCGGCCAGATTCGACGCCGCGACGTATTGCGACTCGGGGAATTTTTGCGGCAGCGAGGCGTAGAGCGCGGCCGCTTCGACATACTTATGCAACTCGCTCAGGCAGGCGGCCTGGCGGAACAACGCCAGGTCGGCCAGCGCAAAACCTTGCCGGCCGGCGACGGCCGCGAACCACTTTTCGGCCACTTCATATTGCCCCTGGGCCACGAGCGTTTCGCCGCGGCGCAGCGTCACTTCGGCTGCCAGCGGCTGCTTGGCGAACTGTTTTAAATAGGCGTCGTAGGTCGCTCCGGCGTCGGCGGGCTGACCGAGTTCTTCTTGGGCCACGCCCAACGCATAGAGGGCGCTCGGCAGCAGCGGGTCTTGCGGATATTTCTTTACGACCTCGGCATACCGCTTGGCGGCCTCGTCCTTTTGACCTTGGGCATAGAGCGCTTCGCCTTGGTAATAAAGCGCCTGCGGCAGTTCTTTTCCTTGCGGATACTTGGCGACAAGGGCCGCCAGCGTTTCGACCGCCTTGGGATACAGCTCCTTCTGCCCGGCCAAGGCCAGGTTGTATTGCGTCAGCCCAAGGTGCAGGTAAGTCGACGGCAGCAAGTCGAACTTCGGATAGTTGGCGATGACCTTATTAAAGGCGTCCAGGGCTTCGGCGTACTGTTTGTTCTTCAGC
>DASZUP010000813.1:0-5668 GCA_035547635.1 Pirellulales bacterium | reverse complement strand
GGATGACTCACGACGCCGTGACCGCGCTGGGCAGCAGCCTCGACGGAACGATTCGGCGCATCGGACGCACTTATGAAGTTCGGGGGTTACTACAAAACGTCACCAGCTATAGTTCGCCGACCGTCGGCCTGGGCAGTGTGGTCAATGACTTGCAGCGCGTATACAATACATTCGGCCAAGCGACCGCAGAATACCAGGAGCACAGTGGCGCTGTGAACACATCGACTTCCGTCAAAGTGCAGTACGCCTACGTCGACGGTTCGGCCAACACCATCCGGCCGACGACGGTCAAGTATCCCAACGGCCGCGTGCTTAACTACGACTACGGCTCGTCCGGCGGCATGGACGACGCCTTAAGCCGCATCGCCAGCCTGATCGACAACGACGGCACGACGCACCTTGTCGATTACACGCGGCTGGGCCTCAACGCGTTCGTCCAACAAGATTCCCCGCAGCCTCAAATCGCCTGGTCGCTGATCAACGGCGCCGGCGCCGATCCCTACGCGGGGCTCGACCGGTTCAATCGCGTTGTCGACAACCGTTGGTACAGCACTGCGACTACCTCATCGTCATCCAGCGGCTCTTCGTCGGGCGTCAGTTCCGCCCATCTCGACCGCATCCAGCACGGCTACGACCGTGCGGGCAACCGCCTCTGGCGCAAAAATACGGTCGCCGAAGCGGCCGGCGCCTACCTCGACGAGCTTTACTCGTACGACGGGCTTTACCGACTCGGCGAAATGCAGCGCGGCGAGCTCAACAGCTCGCAATCGGCGCTCACTTCCGGCACGCTCGATTTCGTTCAGGCTTGGGGCTTGGATGCCATCGGCAACTGGAAGACGTTCTTAGAAGATGACACGGGCAGCGGCTCTTGGAGCCTGAACCAGGCGCGCACAGCCAACCAGGTGAACGAGATCACGGGCATCACTGGGGGCAGTTGGGCGATTCCCGCGTACGACGCGGCCGGCAACATGACGACCATGCCGCAGCCCGCCGCCCCGACGAGTAGTTATACAGCCGTCTACGACGCTTGGAACCGCCTCATCAGCTTGACCGACGGCTCCACGACGGTTGGCCAATACGCCTACGACGGCGCGAACCGCCGGACGACCAAGCTCGTCTCTGGCACGACGCGGCACTTCTACTACTCCGCCGCCTGGCAGGTCTTGGAGGAGCGCCTCGGAACCTCCAGCACGGCCGATAGGCAATTCGTCTGGGGCCTGCGCTATATCGACGATCTCGTCCTACGCGATCGCGGCACGGAACGTCTCTACGGCCTGCAAGACCCGAACTGGAACCTGACAGCGATTTCCGACAGCTACGGAACGATCCAGGAGCGATATGCCTATGGAGCGTACGGAATGGCGACGATATTGACAGGGTCATTCGGTAGCCGAAGCTCTTCGAGTTATGACTGGGAAACCCGTTACGCCTCCTATCGCTGGGATTCCGAATCAATCCTGCAGTGTATCCGGAATCGTCAATACCATCCATCGATGGGAGTGTGGGCGACTCGCGATCCGATCGGTTATCGTGGTGGAATCAATCTCTACGGATACGTAAAGAACTCGCCACTTGTCCACAGGGATCCGTTCGGGCTCGATGCTAAATGCGAAATCTCGTGCGCGGCGCAATTCGCCATCTGCCTCATAGTGGCGGGAGAGTCGGGAATTGGCGCCTTAGCTTGCTTGGCCCTTTACGGGAATTGTCTAAATGACTGTCTCCCACCGACGCCGCCTCCACCAGCACCACATCCGAAACCAGTTCCGCTTCCGGGGCCTTTCGGGGGGGGCCGCAAACTCACAGAGACTATATCTAAGCTCTGTTTGCCATGTAAAGGGAAGTCAATCTCGTTGCCGTTTCCAACTGCAAAAATAACTTGCACGGGAACGTGCAACCTAGAACTTAACGCTGATGGTTCGGTCACCGGATACGTGACCCCGAAAAGTGTCGCTGCCAAACGTACCAAGTGTCCAAAAGACACGACCCCTCCCACCAAAGATCAGATGTTATTGTCCTGCTACGCCACGCTCCTTGAGAAGTGCGACTTGATCGCAAAAAAGGCGGAGGAAGCTAGGGCAAACGGAGACGATATTCCCGGAACTCCGATTCCGAAGTAGAATAAAGCATTCGAACTCCAATCGCCGGCAGTCTTTTGTTGCGCCAGGACGCCAACGAATGAAGACCTGGCGAATCCTGGCTGCGTTGTAACGGCGAAGACGCATTTCCGATCCCGCGGACGTTCACTGTGAGCTCTGACCCAAAGCTGTTATTGCGCTTATTGCGATGGGATGTGGCGGCCTTATTGTTGGCCATATGCCTCGACATTGTTTGTTACGGAATTGAGGTTCCAATGCGGTCCTCCCTTCTGTTAACCTTGGCGATAGGTATTAAGATAATGTGGCGGCTGACGATCGAAACTAGACCTTAAACAAGCGAACCTTGCTGGCTTTTTCGGGCCGCGCGGGAGCCGATGGGCGGCAACAACATGGTAGTCGTCACCGAGTACCAGTACGACGGCGGCTCGGCCGGCGGCGACGGCGTTCTGACGCAAGAAACGCAGCACGTAGATGCTTCGACGTCGTGCGTAACCAGTTACGGATACGACTATCGCGATCGCCGCGTCTTCACCGGCGCGCGATGAATTCCTACCAATCCGTGGGGCAGCTAAACGGGGGGGCAGCTAAACGGGACAGGTTTAATACTGAGGAGCTTGCAACCGTGGCGGATCGGCGGATCGCTGAATCCGACTCATGCACGACGCAGGCGTGCAGCAATAGAGCTCAGAACGCCAGGCATCCTTTGCAACAGGGCCAAGCGAAAGCTCTACGAAGAGGGCCATCTTTTCTTCGGCTTTGGCATGACGTGGGCCAACGCCAGCTTCCACGCGTTCGAAATGCGCAGCCGCCAAACCCGCGGCCTCTTCCTCAACGCCAGCGACAAGGTCTTGGCCTCGTGCTGACGTCCACGCCGACTCGGGCCTGATTCGCCTCTACCAGCGCTTTGCCGCTTCCTCGTCGTCTTCCAGTTCCAGCAGTTCGTCATCCTCGGGCGGCGTTGCGCCGGTGGGCTACCGGGAAAGCGAATTGGTCCAGCGTGGCGCGGGCGGCACGCCGATTCTGCTGAAGAGCTACCAGTACGGCGCCCATTCGGCGGCCGGAACGACGACCTATCCCGCTGCCTCCACCGGCCAGAACGGCTCCGGCGCGGCAGATACGCGCGTCGAGAGGTCGACGCCTGGGAAAGAACTGTGAACGCCGGCTAAGACTTTGGCGGCGAAACCGCGGGAGCTGTCTGCACGGACTTCGTTTGCATCACAGGGCGGTTGCGTTCAGGCCGCTTCGCCTGCGGCGGCTCAATTTGCCCAACGCCAGAGGGACCGCCGCCGCGGTGCAACGCCGATGCCGCAGAACCGCCGGGCCAGCCGAGGGCGCGGTACAAAGCGAACTGCGCCGTGTTGTAGTCGATCAGCGTGCGCAAGTACTCCCGACGAGCAACAGACAAGGCCTGGACCGATTGCATGACTTCGATCGGCAGACCTTTGCCTTGCTCGATGCGGGCGACGTTGCGCTCGTACGATTGAAGCGCGGCTTCCACTCCTTCCCGGGCGATCTCAATCTGCTTATGGCTGGCGCGCGATTGAGCCAAAGCCTCGGTCACTTCGCGGGCCACGAGATCCATCGTGGCGATCTGCCGCAACTGCGCTTGGCGCAAGGCCGAAGTGGCGTTCTGCCGCGCGGCGCGGTCGCCAAGGCCCAGCGCCCGCAGCTCCCAGTAGGCGACCGCGTCGAAATCGAGCCGGCCCGTCGCCGGCGCCGAGCTGGGAAATACGCCCGCGCTCATGGCGCCGTAACTGGTTCCGAGCAACACGCTGGGCACGAGCGGAGCGAATCGCTCGCGCCGCATCAACGATACGGCCTGAGAAACCAGCGCTCGGCTTTCCGACAACTCGGGGCGGGCCGACAGACCGCGAGCCACCAGTTCGCGCACGTCGCTTTCGACGGGAACCAGGTCGATCGGGATGACCACCGGCTCGATCGGTTGCAGATCGAGCGTGGGATCCAGATGCAGCAATTGGGCCAGCCGAGTCGCGGCCACCTGGCGAGCCCCTTCGGCGCGGAACACGTCGTTCTTCCGCAATGTCAGTTCGACGTGCAGCCGGTCGGCGTCTGACTGCAGCCCCTGGCCGGTGCGGGCGTAATCGGCCGTGATCTCCGCCAGGCGTTCGGTCTGTTCCTTGATGCCGCGGGCAATCTCGTAGTCCTGGTTGGAACGCAGCAATTCGAGATACGCCTGCGACACGCTCAGCAGCGTATCGTTGGTCACGGCGGCCGCGGCGCGACGCTGGGCTTGCGTGAACTGCCGCGCGGCCAGCGGTTGGAAGAACGCGTCGGCCAGGTTGAAGTTGGCGTAAACGCCCGGCACCAGCGGCGGCCCGGCGCCGAAGACGCCGGCGCCCAAGCCGGAATAGAAGGCGCTGCGGCTGGTGTTGAACTGGTTGCCGACCACGTCCTGAATGGACCCGGCATGCCGGTCGTAATTCACGCCCGTGCGAATGGACGGCAGCCACAGCACATTGGCCGCGGCCACGCCGGCCAGGGCCTGGCGGATCTGCTCGCGCGCCACGGCCACCTGCAAGTTGTCTGCATTGGCCAGCCGCAGCGCGGTCGGCAGATCGATCGGCATGCTCGGCGGCGCAAGCGGCTCGCGAGGCGGCGACGGCGGAGGCGCGGGCACGGCTTCAGCCGCAGGCGAAACTTCTTCGGCGCCGGGCGCCGCCCCTTGGCGGACGAGCACGGCGCGTGCTGCCTGGCGGCGATGCGATGCGGAAGAAGTATCGGCAGACGCGGCCGGATGAGCAATGGTGATGCTATTGGGAGCGCTGCGCGCGCCGCTTAGCACGGGAGCCGCAAGCGCTAATGGCTGAACAGATGGCGGCGCGCTGTTGGCGCCAGTGGAGTTATTGGCGCCGGACGAACCTCGCTGAGGCGGAGCGACTGCCGGCTCCTTTTCACCACTGTGCGAAGCAAGGACGACGGCGCCCGGCGGCGCTGCGGCGCTACTCGGGCTCTCCTGCACGGCCGCCGGCCGGGTTTTGTCGGCGGTCTCCGCGGCAGTCGGCTTAGTCGGCGTCAGCGTGCGGCGCGGCTGGCTCGTGGTGCAGCCGACCGCGGTCAGCAGCAAGGCGAACGCGAGGCAGCTCAAGCCTCGTGGCAGTTGGATCGCAGCGGATGAGTTCGGCCGCTGCGAAAGCGTAGGCCTCGTGCTTCGATTTGTCATCGGCCGCGCGCCGTGGTAGACGTTAACGAAGGCAGTGGTTGCGCGGAATGCAACGGCGCAGCACTTGCTCCTGGGAACGGCGAGCAACCTGGGGCGTTTACGAGGTATTCTTTCGTCATAGGCTGTCAGAGCCAGTCGTTCGTTACGCGACCGATCGTAAGACCGCGGGTGGCCATTTCCGGAAGCTGTTACGGAATATCCATGAAGACTATCTTGTTGATGCTGGCAGCCGTTAGCGTTTCGAATGCCGGGGCGCTGGCTCAATCTGCGCCGCTCCAGCCATCGCCCGCCGCGAGCGTGGTTGGCGACCGTCCGGCCTCGGCGCCCGCCGCCCGCTCCGCCCGTGCGGGGACGCCCTGGCGTTATGTCTATCATCAAGGCCGCTGGTGGT
>DASZUP010000812.1:0-1698 GCA_035547635.1 Pirellulales bacterium | reverse complement strand
TCGTCGCCCAGCAGCAAGTGCTGCGGCGACCAGTTGCTCAAGTCGCCCTGCACCTCGCGGCCTCGATAGACCTGCTTGCCGTCCAAATAGCAAACTGCTTCGCCGGGCCGATACGTTACCGCCACGTGCTGCGGCCGCCCGGCGGCGACGCGGCAGAGCGAAACCTCCGGATTTACGCCGTTGTTTCCGGTGGAGGGCGTACGCAAGCGCAAAACCAGTCGGTCGTCTTGCTGTCCGAGCGTGAAGTTGCGTTCGCCCGCGTTGGATGAAAACGTGACGATCCGCGCCGGTCCGTTCTGCTTGAGATGGTCCGGCGCAATCAACGCTTCAATCGTCAACTGGCCGCTCTTGCGGCATGCGTCGAGCAATGCCGCTTCTGCGTCTTTTACCAGGTAGGCGCCGCCGGTGAGCACCAGGCCTTGATGTCGATTCAATCTGGCGCGCCCCCGAGGCTCGATGCCGAAGCTGCGCTGCCGCCCGTCGGGCTCCGCAGCCAGGGTCGGCTGCTCGGCGGGTTGAAACAGAAAGACCAGTCCGTCCTTTCGCGCGGGCCAACTCGTCGCGGCGACCTCCAGCCGTGCCGGCGTCATGGCGTTGGGACGTTGCGCCCGGTCGGTCACGCCGCTCAACCTCAGCACGTCTTTCCTGGTCAGCTTGCCGGCCAGGTGCAGCACTAGTTCCGTACCGTCGCCGCTGATCGACGCTTGACTGGTCGTGAGTCCCGATTCGAGTTGGGCCTGCAAGCCGTCCAGGCGGATCGGCTCATCGAACGAGATCGTCAGCTCATCAGGCTTTGCCAGCCAGGCCGTAACGGGCTTGGGCGGCGCAGCAGCCGAAACACGCACCAGTCCGCGAAGCAGCCGTTTGCCCTGTCGCGCGCTGACGCGGTACTCGCCCGGCTTGCGGTAGGCGTGCTTCGCCTGCGGGCCGCGAGCCGTCTGCCCGTCGCCGAAGTCCCAGTTCCATTCGTCTCGCGAGTTCTTGATCGCCAACTCCACGGCGTATGGCGCCTCGCCGGCAAATTGCCCCAGGGCCAGTTCGGCGACATAGACGTCAGGAAAGCGATCGTTCTTGCCGTGGAACGTGTATCGCACCGGCCGATCCACGACTTCCAGGTTTACCGGGTTGAGCCGGGCCACGAACACGTCATAGTCGGAGCGGAAATGATCGTGCTGGTTGGGCGATGCCGCGAACGTGAAGAACCGCCCGTCACGCGAAATCATGGGAAAATAAAGATAGCGGCGCTCGCTGGGCATCCGCGAATCGTTGCGATTCAAGATCGGCGAAACCTTCCGCGTGCGCAAATCGATGCGATTGATCGGTCCGCCAGCGCCGCCCATCCAGAAGCCCCAGCGGCCGTCGTGGCTGAAATAAGGCTGGCAGCCGCCCAGCCCGTTTTGATTGACGATACTTCTCCGTGAGGCGTCGTAGAGGGAAAAAGTCGGTTGGCCGGTCGTGGCATGCGTCTTGGTTGCGTTGATCAAAAAGCCAGCGTTCGGATGCCGCTGGGCAGTCAGCCGCGCGCTCTTGCCCGAGCGCAGATCGAGTTCGACGGAATAACCCTGGCCGTCGATGTAGACCAGCCGGTCGTTGTCGAGCCAGACTGCCCCGCGGTCTTCAAAATAGGCCCGCGCCGCCGGCGCCAGTCGCTTGGGTTTGCCGCCTTCGGAGCCGAGCAAGTAAAGCACGCCCCCGTTG
>DASZUP010000811.1:0-8137 GCA_035547635.1 Pirellulales bacterium | reverse complement strand
GGGCATCGGTATCTACACTTCTGTTATGTAGTGTCGAGCTGGGGCATGGCCCGGCTCAGCAGGCGTTGGATGTCTTCAATATGGTAATCATCGAGAAGAGCTTGGAAGCTGAGCAACACGCAGAGGCCAGCCAGCAATGCGGGGGCGGTGACGCGACGCGATCGTTTCATCTGGCGGCCGCTGAGCTTGACCAGAACCCGTTTGAGTTCTTCCGCTTCGGGCGTGGTTTGGCGTTCCAATCGCCAAGCCACGACGCACGCCATCGACGCGACCAACAGGCGTCGGAAGATCCCCGCGGCCGTTTCCTGCAGCCAATGCTCCAGTTGCTGCCCGCCGCTTTTGAGCAGCTTGAAAAAGCTTTCGATCCGCCACCTCCAGTAGTACCACAACGCAATCCGGTCGCGATCGGCCCATTCCGCCGGGACGTTGGTCAACAGCAGCCACTCGGCCAGTTGTTTGCCGTCGTCGTCCAAAACTCGCACCACGATCAATCGCAAGGTCAGCGGCGGCCCGGGGATCGATTGTTTGCGGCCGTCGCGTTTCTGCCTTGCCGGCTGATCGAGAACGACTTCGGTTTCGGCCACGTATTGCGTTGCCTTTTGGCCCCGAATCTCGACAGCCCGCGAACGGCGAAATTTCCCCGCCTCGGCCAATTGGCTGGCGATCTCCGACAACAACATCCGCCGTTCGTCCCAGCGCACTTTTCGGTCGTCGCCCCGTACGAGAAACCGATGGCCGGCCGCGTGCCACTGACGATAATGCCCCACCGAGTCGGCTTCGCGGTCGATAATATGCACCAGCGGGACCGACAG
This sequence comes from Pirellulales bacterium, assembly GCA_035547635.1. GTDB lineage: Bacteria > Planctomycetota > Planctomycetia > Pirellulales > JAICIG01 > JAICIG01. The sequence continues at coordinate 7,325 of DASZUP010000811.1, read as the reverse complement.
CCCCCAGTCATGCGACGCCTGCATGGTGTCAAAAACTTGCTCCAACCGGTATTCGCCTGCCGACGGAGCCGGGTTACGGGTGCTCAGCAAACCGTCCTTGGTTTTCAGGTGCATCTCCATCGGCGCCAAAGGACTTCCGTCGTCGGCGTCGACCAGCAAGGCGGTAGTCAATTCGTAGCCAATGTCCGCCTCGTGGGTCAGTTGCGTCACGTCCCTTTTCGACGTGTGGCTGCCGTAATCGACTTTCGACCAGTCATGAACCAGAAGCGCACAGGCAGGCGCGGCGGAGCGTTGGCCTTCGTCGGTCAGCGCGTGCCGCCCCGCTTCACGCAACGGCTCCACCAGCGCCTCGAGCGTTACACGCTCATTCTTGAAGAACCGCCAAGCCGCCTGCGTCGCGGCCCAGGCGTCCTGGGCATTTGCGGCGTGACCGACCCCCGCCGCAAGGCTGCTCGTTGCTCGACAATGTGCTTTCACTAACATCAAATACCGACGCTGCAGTCGCCGATCCATCGGCGGAAGTGGAATCCCATCCAGCCAAATTTATCAACTATGCCAAATTGTGTAGATACCGATGCCCAGCGGGAGAGGGAGTATATGCTTGGCAATGCGCCAAAGGTGGCCAAGATCGAGAGGGAATGTTGGGCGCCTTCGGCGGTACGCCCTCACCCGGGCCAAACGAACAGGGAAAAGAGAGGAAGGCAGCGCGAGCGAAGATGGCCAGATTTTGGCGGCAACCTTTGGCAAAGTTCGGTGTGCGGTGACCTAGGTGTTAGGAAAGGCGAATGGCGATGCGCCAAAGGCGGCCAAGGTCGAGAGGGAATGTTGGGCGCCTTCGGCGGGACGCCCTCACCCTGGCCCTCTCCCAGCGGGAGAGGGAGTATATGCTTGGCAATGCGCCAAAGGTGGCCAAGGTCGAGAAGGAATGTTGGGCGCCTTCGACGGAACGCCCTCACCCCGACCCTCTGGCGGGAGAGGGAGTATGCTTGGCGATGCGCCAAAGGCGGCCAACTTCGAAGAAGGCCACTGGCCAATGCGGGACGAACGATTGGACGCACGATTGAAAGAACCCGCTGACGACATTCTCAGCTCTTCACCACAGATGCCAACTGCTCGCGCAGCTCAGGCGCCGCCGCAAGGCAGCCGTCGCGACAACGCGCGCGGTCCGCTCCTGACGATATTTTCGCCACAACTGGCGAAAAGTTCGCCTTGCAGAGACTTTGGGCGTGTGAAAATTAGCGGCAATTCCGCGAATTTCCCCGGATCGGCGAAGGACGGCGCCGTCGGCATTCTCTTTGCACGCACGCCAAGGCCTGTCGGCAATCTGTTCGCGGCAAGATCAGGCCGCCGACGCCTCGGCTGGACTGGCGCGAGGACTCATCGGATACGCTATGATTCCTTGTCTGCGAAATGCGACCCCGGCGACTTCGCCGGGCAGCGACGCCGACTGCCGTGCGCGATTCGAGCCGCGGGGCAACGTCTGACCGTTCGCATGGGCCGCAGGCGCGCCAACATTAACTTCGTCCCTTATTCGGTATCAATAGAAGGACTTCCAACATGCGTTTCAGGCTTCATTCTTCGTTCGCTTGCCGAGTTCTCTCAGCGGCTTGCTGCGCGTCGCTGGTCGCCGGCTTGATCTCGACGCTCGTCTATGGCGAGGAAGGAGCGAAAGCCGCCTCTTCTTCGCAGGGCCGGTTGTCAGAGCAGGTGGTCGGCAAGGCCATCGAGTTCCTGCGTCAGAAAGGACAGGCGGAAGACGGTTCGTTCAGCAAGCAGTCCGGTCCGGCCGTGACGGCGCTGGTGGCCACGGCCGTGTTGCGGCACGGCCGCTCGCCCGACGACCCGCTGGTCGCCAAGGCGCTCGACTACGTCAAGAAGTTCGTGCACGAAGACGGCGGCATCTACGACGAAGGCTCGAAGGTCCAGAACTACGAGACGTCGCTGGGTTTGATGTGCTTCGTGGAGGCGAACCGCGACGGCCGCTACGACAAGCTGATCAAGAACGCGGAGAAGTTCTTGAAAGACTTGCAGTGGGACGGCAAGGAAGGCCACGATGAATCGAGCTTCAATTACGGCGGGGCCGGCTACGGCGGCCACAAGCGGCCTGACCTTTCCAACACCACGTTCTTTCTCGACGCGCTGAAGGCCGCCGGCAACGGACCGGACGACGAGGCGGTCAAGAAGGCGCTGGTCTTCGTCTCGCGCTGCCAGAACCTGGAGAGCGACCACAACACGACTCCCTTTCCCGCCAAGAACCCTGACGGCGGTTTCTACTACACCCCGGCCGCCGGCGGCAACAGCCAGGCGGGCGAGACCGACGAAGGAGGCTTGCGCAGCTACGCCTCGATGACTTACGCCGGTTTGAAGAGCATGATCTTCGCCGGCGTCGGCCCGGACGATCCGCGCGTCAAAGCGGCCGTCAGTTGGCTGCAGAAGCATTACGACCTGGACAGCAATCCCGGCATGGGCGATGCGGGCTTGTACTATTACTACCAGACGTTCGCCAAAGCGCTCGACGCATTCGGCCACGACACGTTCGAAGACGCCGACGGCAAGAAGCACGACTGGCGCCAGGAACTGATCGCAGAACTTGCCGGCCGGCAACAGGCCGACGGTTCGTGGATCAACTCCAACTCCCGCTGGCGGGAGGGCGACCCGAACCTGGTCACCGGCTACGCGCTGCTCGCCCTGGCGTATTGCCGGAAATAAGCCAGCAGGCCCGAGCGGCGAAGCACGACGCGCGGCACGGTGAAAAATACGGATTGCGCCCAATATGGTAGGATTGGGCGTGATCTCACCCTTCCGCCTTGGTCCTTTTGCCCCGGAGCCCCCATGAGCACGACACGCAAAGCCGCGCAACAGGCAGCCAACAACGGCGCGCCGGCCGCCACCGATCCCGCGGCGCACACGCTGGCGATCGACATCGGCGGCACCGGGCTGAAGGCGTCGGTGCTGGACGGCGAAGGGGAAATGGTCAGCGACCGCGTGCGCGTGGAAACGCCTCATCCTTCGCCGCCCAACGTGCTGCTGGAAGCGTTGGTCAAGCTGGTCCAGCCGCTGCCGGAGTACAGCCGCGTGTCGGTGGGGTTTCCCGGCGTCGTGCGGAAGGGCAAAATCATCACCGCGCACAACCTGGGCCAGGACGACTGGTACGGCTTTGACTTGCGCGAGGCGCTCCAGCGGCAGTTGGGCAAGCCGGTCAAAGTCAAGAACGACGCCGACGTGCAGGGCCTTGGCGCCATTCGCGGCCAAGGCATCGAAATGGTGATCACGCTCGGCACAGGCTTCGGCTCCGCGTTGTTTGATGACGGCTGGATCTCAGCGCACCTGGAGTTGGCGCATCACCCGTTTCGCAAGGGCAAGACGTACGAGGAGCAACTGGGCAACGAGGCCTTGCACAAGGTCGGCAAGAAGAAGTGGAACCGCCGAGTCAAGCGCGCAATCGAGACCATTCGCCATCTGACGAACTTCGACACGCTGTTCATCGGCGGCGGCAACGCGCACAAGATCGAACTGGAGTTGCCCAGCAACGTCGAGTTGATTTCGAACGACGACGGGATGCGCGGCGGAATCTGGCTGTGGAGAACCGACCGTCATCATTTGATGGCGGCTTCTTCCCCTGCCCGCGAAGACGGCTGACGGCGGCGGCGAAAAGATTGACCGCGGGCCGCTCTCCGCACCACAATAGGCCTGGGTTGACTTGGCCCCCATTCCCTCAGGTTTGCCGCAGGAGCTTCAACGGTGACTCGATTCAACGGGCGTCGCGGATTTCGATGGGTTCTGGTCGTGGCGATCATTGGCTGGGCCGGCGCGCTGCGGGCGGAAACGCGCTGGCCGCGTTGGCGCGGTCCGCGGGGCGACGGACACTCGACCGAAACCGCGCTGCCCGTTCAGTGGGGCGCCGACGCCGTCGCCTGGAAGACCGATGTCCCAGGGCGCGGCCAGTCGTCGCCGATCGTCTGGGACGAACGCATCTTTCTGACCACGGCTTCAGAAGATGGCCTCAAACGCAGCATCGTCTGCCTCAATCGGGCCGACGGCAGTCAGCTCTGGGAACAGTCCGTGCCGTGGCAGGGCGAGTCCGAATCGCTGCACAAGATGAATACCTGGGCGACGCCGAGTTGCGCGACCGACGGGAAGGTGGTCATCGCCTTCTTCGGCCGCGCGGGGTTGCACGCCTACACGGTCGATGGCAAGCATCTCTGGTCGAACGACCTGGGCAGCTTTGACAATCCTTGGGGCGTGGCGGCTTGCCCCGTGCTGGTCGGCGATCTGGTGATTCAGAACGGCGACGCCGACACCGACGCGTTCATCGCCGCCTACAACAAGCAAACGGGCGAACTGGCCTGGCGCCAGCCGCGGCCCAATCATCGCGGCTGGAGCACGCCGATCCTGGTTGAAACCGACAAGGGACCGGAACTGACCGTCAACGGCCACGCCGGCGTGACCGCTTACGATCCGCAGACGGGCAAGCAGCTCTGGTTCTGCAAAAGCTTCAACGGACGCGGCGAACCGACCGTGACGCCCGGCAAGGGACTGGTCTACGTCGTCAATGGACTCTCGGGCGACGTCTACTCGATCCAGCCCGGCGGCGAAGGCGACGTGACCCAATCTCGCATGGCCTGGCACACGCCGCGTAAAGTGGGCCGCGACCTGCCTTCGCCCATTCTGATTGACGACTACCTGATTGTCGTCAGCATGCGCGGCGTCGGCGTCTGTTATAACGCGATCAACGGCGAGGTCATCTGGCAGGACCGTCTGGGCGGCAACTACTCCGCCTCGCCGATTGCGGCGGGCGGCCTGGCGTATTTCCTGGCCGAGGACGGCTCGACCGTCGTGATCAAACCGGGAGCGAAGCTGGAAATCGTCGCTCGCAATCAACTCGCGCCGGAAGCCGATGAAATCTTTCGCGCATCGCCCACGCCTTGCGAAGGACAGTTGCTGCTGCGATCAGACCGCGCCTTGTACTGCATTGGCAAGCGCAACAAGGGATAAGCCTGATCCGGAGCCACGAAGCGAGTTGGAAACAAAGCGGCGCGATTCACTCAGCGTCCTTCTCAAACATTGATTCCGGGGGGTTCTTCGGTTGCAATTTGACTCGTCCCGCGCAGAGGCCATTCGGCCGCCAGAGAAAACGCGCCGAGCGAGCCTTTCCCCGGTTGTCGAGCACAAGTTCCTTTGGGAGAAGCGCAGTCCATGAACCGTCGATGCTCAAGGCTTCGCAAGTCGATCCGGGCCGCGTTCGCCGCGGCATGCTTATTTGCCGCGAACTCGCCGCTGACAGCCGGTGGCGATGAACCGAGCCCGTTGGCGCAGCGTCTGACTCCGCTGATTGAGGCGCATCGCGGGCGCGTCGCCGTCGCGGTTAAACAGTTGGAGAGCGGAGAAGGTTTTGCGCATCGCGAAAACGAACCGATGCCGACGGCGAGCCTGATCAAGTTTCCGGTGCTGATCGAACTGTATCGTCAGGCGGAGGCGGGCGAGGCCGATTTGAACAAGACGCTCACGCTGCAAGAGAGCGACAAGGCGCCCGGCTCCGGAATTCTGACCTCGCACTTCTCCGCCGGGGCGAGCTTTTCATTGCGGGATGCGGCCCGCTTAATGATCGCCTTCTCCGACAATACCGCCACGAACCTGGTGCTGGACGAAATCGGACTGCCGGCCACCAGCGAAACCATGGTCCGGCTCGGCTACGCGAACACGCAGTTGCACAACAAGGTGTTCGGCAGCCGCAAGACGTCAATCGCCCCCGAACGGAGCGCCAAATTCGGGCTTGGCAGTACGACCGCGGCCGAGATGCTCAAGTTGTTCGAGGCTTTGCACCGCAAGCAACTGGTCAGCGAAGCCGCCTGCGACCAAATGCTGAAACACTTGCAGGCCTGCCAGGATCGCGATCGATTTTCCAGGTTGTTGCCGCCCGGTACCGCCGTCGCTTTCAAGACCGGCAGCGTGAATGCCGCGCGCACCGCCGCGGGCATCATCGAATCGCCCAGCGGTCCGATTGCCGTCTGCGTTTTGACGGCCGACAACGAAGACCGCCGCTGGACGCGGGACAACGCCGGCGACGTGCTTTGCGCCCGGATCGCGCAAGCCGCGTTCGAGCATTTCAATCCTTCGGAGCAACGCGAAGGCAAAGTCCCGACTTCCCAGCAGTGACTGTCGACGACCGCGTTCGTCGCTTATTTAGCTACAGGAAACGAAGCCGGCAGCGAATTGCCGCGCAGCGCCGGAGCGGGCGGCGAATCAAATTCGAAGACGTAGGGACGCATCCGCGCCAGCAGGCTCGCGGATTGAAAATACGGCTGGCAGCCGTGTTTCACTCCAATCACGCCGGCCGCGTCGACCTGGACGATCTTCGCCCGCGTTTCACCGCCCAAGCCGCGGCAATAAAGTCCCGAGTGTCCCAGCGCCTCGGCTTCGCTCCGCCGGCCGTAGAGCCAATGGTAGCGTTTCATCACGGGATCGGCGCTGTTGTTCAGCAACAGCATGCCTTTGACTTGCGAAAGCGCCAGGTCAAAACGATGTCCCGGCAGCAGCCAGTCATCGTCGATTGCCGGCGAGATAAACACGACTTGCGCCGGCGGCAGCGTGCTGGCGTGCTGCAAAGGGCCGTAAGGGCCCAAGCGGCCGCCGCCCAGCAAGTGCAAGGCGCCGCCCACGATCCGGGCTCCGAAGCTCGTGCCAATCAGAGAGACAGGCTGCCCGGGAAACGTTTCCTGGAGCCAATTCGCCAGGCCCCAGGCGACTCCATCGGTCCGCGCAGCCGTAGCGCGGACGTCCCGCACGATTCCTGAATCGCCCTGGTCGCTTGGCCAGGACCAGATGACGAACCGCGTGCCGCGCTCCGCGGCGACTCCGCTGCTTAGCGCCCGATAGACCTGGCCGCCCAAGGCGCGCGTCTCGGCAAAATCATAGCCGTAGCCTGCCACAAAGACGCAGGCGCCCAACGACGGCGAACCGCTGGAGACAAACCGCTCGCGATCCGAGCGCAGCCACTGCCCATGCCCAACGTACTGCCAGTAGTGCAGCGAGTTGGCGGCAGGAGATGCAGGAGTGGTCCGAACGCAGCGGCAGCTCACCATCCATAACTGGTCAAGCGGCCGCTCGGGCAAGAAAGGCCCTGCTTCCGTCGCTCGCTGTCCCTGACGCCAATCCGCCTGCTGGTCGCCCGCCGCGGGAGTCTGCTTGTTCGCCCCCCGCAGCGCATCACATGGCATCGCCAGCGCCAGCAGCGCCGCGGCAAGCAAAGAGGTCGTTCGTGGTCCGGCTGGCGGGGCGCCGACGAGTCTCGCCGCCCATCGGGAGACGAATTGCCGGCAACACAA
>DASZUP010000810.1:0-8385 GCA_035547635.1 Pirellulales bacterium | reverse complement strand
CGGTGGCGAAGCGGAAAAAGGCTGGCACAAGGCTACAGACCCTGCAAGCGCGAGACTCTCTCATTTTTTTCAGCCTGGGGTCGGGACTCGGCGGGGTGGGAGTCCGAGAGAACGTTTCCTGCCTCTTCCCAGCCGCTTTCGGCCTCGCGCTTCGATTGTTACGATACGCCGAAACCATACTGAGCAGCATTCTTTGCGGGAGACGTCATGCACGAACTGGACATCAACGTTGACCAATGCCGGGCGCGGCAGCAGCGGCTGCTGGAGCACATGCGCCGCGAGGATATCGACCTGGCCATCGTGCAGCAGCCAGAGCACGTGCAGTGGCTCGTCGGGCCGCGGTTTCCCTGGCTGCTGCAATCGGCGGCGCTGCTTTCAATCGATGGTCGTGCAGCGCTGATTGCTCCCCAGGACAGGCCCGTGACGGCGGCCGATGATACGGCGCTGTACGACGCGAACCGCTGTTCGACGCTGCGGAATGACCAGCGGCAAGCATGCAGCGAAGCGCTGCTCAAGTACCTTGAAGGCCGACCCAAGCCGCGGCGCGTGGGCGTGGAGTTCTCCTCATGCGGTCCGCATTTGACCGGTCCCCTCCAAGCAGAGATTGTCGATCTGGAACCACAGTTATATCGTTTGCGGCGCTACAAACATCCGGATGAACTGGCTCGCATCAAGAAGGCGATCGCCGGCACGGGCGCGATGTACGCCAAAGCGCGCGAGATCATCGAGCCGGGTATCAATGAGCTGGAGGTCTTCAGCCAACTGCAAGCTGCCGCCGTACGGGAGTTCGGCGAGATGCTCACCGGGACGGGCAACGATTATGCCTGCGGCGAGAAAGGCGGACCGCCGCGAGATCGAGAGGCGCAGGACGGAGAGCTGTACATTCTCGATCTCGGTCCGGCCTTTCGCGGCTATTTTGCCGACAATTGCCGCGCCATCGCCGTCAACGGCCGGCCCACCGACGTGCAGCTTGCCGCCTGGGAGCAGCTTGCCGCGGTCTTCCCGTTGATCGAGCGCACGGTCAAACCGGGCGTGAGCTGCCGCGAACTCTATCGCACGGTGCAGGCAAAGCTCGACGAGTTCCTGCCCGGCAACTTTGATCATCACTTGGGGCATGGCATTGGGCTGTTTCCGCACGAAACGCCGCACCTGAATCCCAGCCTCGAGTGGGACGACGTCTTCGAGGAAGGCGATGTGTTCACCGTCGAGCCGGGCCTCTACACGCCCGAGATGCGGGCCGGCATCCGCCTGGAAAACGACTACCTGGTGACGGCCTCAGGCGTGGTACTGCTCAGCGACTTCCCGCTGGAGCTCTAAAGTACAATCGACCTGCCGGTCCAATAAAACGCTTGACATCCGCCGCTGACCACTGTTATACATGTGTAGTCACTTCGAGAGCCGGGAGTTTTGGCCGGTGTTCATTCGCATCGAAAAAGGTTCGTCCGTTTCGATCTCGCGGCAGATTGCCGATCAGATCCGCGCGCTCTGCCTGGCCGGCGCCCTGAAGCCGAACGAGCAGCTCCCTTCCGTGCGGCAACTGGCGCGCGAACTGGCCGTCAATCAGAACACCGTGCTGCGCATCTACGAGCGGCTCTCGGCCGAGGGCTGGCTGGAAATGCGACACGGCGACGGCACCTACGTCACGCACCGCCCGCCGATCTGGCGGATGAACGGTCAGCGCCAGCAATTCGCCGACGAGCTGCAGCAATTAGTCCGCCGCGGCTTGATGCTCGGCCTGTCGACCGACGAGCTTCGCGAACTTCTCGATCAGGCGCTTGCCAGCCAGGCCGAAGTCGCGGCCCTTTCTCACAACGCACAGGAGCCATCGCCATGAGTCAGCCGGTCGTCGTGCTCAATTCCGTCGTCAAGCGCTTCGGCGCGCACGAGGTGCTCCAGGGGCTGTCGCTCGAAGTGCGACCCGGGCAGACGTTCGCCTTTCTGGGCCGCAACGGCGCGGGCAAAACCACCACTATCCGCATGCTGCTCGGGCTGCTCAAGCCCGATGCCGGTTCGATTCGCGTGCTAGGGCTCGATCCCGGGAAACACGAGATCGAAGTCCGCAAGCGGGTCGGCTACCTGGCGGAAGACCAGCAGATGTTTGGTTGGATGAAGGTCGAAGAGATCGTGCGCTTCATGGCGCCCTTTTATCCGACCTGGGACCACGAACTGGCCAACCGCTACGCCCGGCAATTCGAGCTGCCGCTGCGGACGAAGATCAAGCACCTTTCCAAGGGGCAGGCCGTGCGGCTGGGTCTGCTGCTGGCCCTGGCTCACCGGCCGGAACTGGTGATCCTGGACGACCCGGCGTTGGGGCTCGATCCGATCATGCGCAAGGAATTCAATCGCGACCTGATCACGCACCTGCAGGGCGAGGGACGGACGGTGTTTTACAGCTCGCACCTGCTGTACGAAGTCGAGCCGGTGGCCGACATGGTGGCCATTCTTGACCACGGTGTGCTCGTCAAGCAGGCGCCGACGGAGGCTTTGCGCGACCAGGTGAAGCGAATCGCTCTGTCGCGGGCCGACCATCAAGAGTTCGGCTCGGCGCTGAATGCGCTCGACGTTCGGCTGAGCGGCGAGGAGGCGGTAGTCGCCGTCGACAACGCCGCCGCCGCGATTCGAGCGCTCGAAGCCGCCGGGTGCACGTACCGCATTATCGACTTGAACCTTGATGAGATCTTCGAGGCCTGCGTTGCCGGCCGCAAGGACAACCACGATTCTGGACCCGTTGCGCCGGCAGCGGCGGGAGTGGGTTGAGAAGGGCGAGGAGTTGGGAGAGACGGTGAGTCGGTGCGGCGGCGCTGTAGGCTCGCCGTGATACAAGTCAGCACGGAGATTGTGAGTTTATGAACACGATCTGGCGTAGTCTCATCTGGCGGGAATGGCACGAGCACAAGTGGAAGCTGGCGGCGCTAACGGTGATTATGCTGTCGGTGCAGATTGCGGTGATTCTCGAGGATCACAATCTGGATATCCCGGTCGTGATGATCTGGGTGCTGTGCGGAGGGCCCGGCGCGTTTTTCATCGGCTTGCATGCCGCTTCCGGCGAACGCTCAGGCCGAACGCTCGCCTTCGTACGCGGTCTGCCGGTGAGCATTCGACGCGCGGCAATCGCCAAGCTTGCGCTGGGCGCCATGACCAGCGTGGCGCCCGTCCTGGCCGCCGTGCTGTTGACGATTGGCTGGGCTGTGATCTGGCCAGCCTCGGGAGGCCGCATCGCTCTAGGTCGGGCTGCCATGTTTACCGACCAGGCCGGGCTGCTCGCCGACTTGCTGCTCATAGGCCTGGCCGCCGCGGCCTTTTCGCTCAGCCTGTTTCTTTGGACCGCCCTCGCCGCCATGAACCAGTCGACGGAATTGCGAGCCGCCGCCGTCGGCAGCGCTGCGCTGGTCGGTTGGCTGCTTGTCATAGTCGTAATTGCTTTTTTGGGCAGATTGGGAGGGCCGAGTAGTTCGCTCGTTTGGAAGTACGCCATGGCGGCGACGCCGATCGGCGCGTTGTCGAGTACAGGCCTTGTCATTCCCGTCTGGCGGATCGTTACACTGCAATTAGGCTCGCTCTTGGCCGTCGCCTGGTGGGCTGTGATGCGTTTCGGTCGCATGGGGCCGGCCGACGATCATTCGCCAGGCGGCGCGCGGCCGGATGAGCTTTCCCGCCCGCTTGCCGCTCCCCGCAGCCGTCCCTGGCGGGCCATGGCCTGGAAGCAGTGGCGCGAGGCGACTCCGTTGAGCCTGGCCGGCGTCGGGCTGATCTTCGGCATGACGGGCTTATTCGCCCTCCTCGGCTGGATGGCATCGAGCGAACTCGATTGGACGCCCAGCAAGGAACTGCCCCGCTTTCTGAACGGCGCCACGCTGGTCGTCGGCACGCTCGTGGCGCTCATCGTCGGCGCGACGAGTTTCGCAGCCGATCTGCAGCCGGGCCTATGGACGTTTTGGCGCTCGCGCCCCATTCAACCCGCCCTCTGGTTCTGGCCCAAGTACCTGGCTGGGGCCGCCGCCGTGTTGGCGTTTCTCGATTTGCCGCTAGCGGCGCTATATTTCATCGCGGCGGCCGGCAACTGGCAGATTGAGTTTCCCCAAGGCATTCTGGCCTGTGCGCCGCTGCTGCACTTGCTGGCCTACAGTTTCGCCGTGTGCGCCATCTGCTGGGTGCGGCGCGCCATCTATGCCGCGATTCTCGCGTTCGCTTTCCTCGCGGGCGTGCTGGGGGCGCCGGTGGTCTGGCCGTCTCTCGAATGCTTGAACGTCGATCGCGTAATTGCCGCAATGAATGCGACTCCGATTGTCGATTTCGCTGACCTTACGGCGACGTACCTGCCTTTCGCTTCCGTCTCGCTTGTCTTGAGCGCGGTTACCATGCTGCTGGCCTGGAGCGGCGCAAAGCACGAACACGGCCTGTCCGACTGGACGCCGGATGCGCGTCTCGCCCGGCGTTTTCTCGCTAACGGCGCGTGAACCCGCGGCCACTGAGTTTGCCGACGGCTCGGAGCTGATCTCCAATTGGTTCGGCAGGCGACTAGCCGGCCACGGACGGCGCGGCGAACGAAGCGCCCTTGCCTTGACCAAGATCTGCTTTACAGCGAACCCGGCGATTCGCTATGCTCGTCGGCAGCGTCAAGGGACTGGCGGCAACATTTCTTAGCATGTAGGAGGCTGCGCATCATGGAAGATGGTTTGAGAAGAGCGATGGCTTCGGGCGTATTCGTCGAGTTCTGCGACGAGCGCGGCAACACCGTCGGCCAGGCGGTATTCACGGATTGGCAAGGGCGTCCGGTGCCCGTTCCGGGAGATACGGTCTGCGCCGCGGTGCTCTCGCCGATCACCGGCCGCCGGCAGAAGCTGATCGGCTGCGTGATCAAGCGGCACTTCGAAGTTCAGTACGAGGAGGATGGCCGGCCCTGCGTCTGGGTCCGACTGCAATTGCAGACTGTCTCGAAGCCGGCTATCGCCCAGAAGCCTCGGCCGCGCATTCAGTTTTCAGTGAACTGAGCGCGCGGCCAGAGCGAAACTGAAAACCGCTTGTCTGGCGTTGATTACGCCTGGCTTTCGACTTCCTCTCGGGTGATCTCAAAGCCGAGTTCTTCGATCATGCGGTAATCGGCTTCGGGCGCCTGGCCTTTGGTGGTCAGGTAGTCGCCCACGAAAATCGAATTGGCGGCGTACAGGCCCAAGGCCTGCAAGCTGCCGAGGTGGATCTCGCGGCCGCCGGCAATGCGAATTTCGCTGGTGGGGTTGGCCAGGCGGAACATGGCCAGGACTTTCAGGCAGTAACGAGGATTCAGCCGGCGCACGCCGGCCAGCGGAGTGCCGTCGATCGGGTTCAAGAAGTTCACCGGGATCGATTCGACTTTCAAATCTCGCAAGGCGAACGCCATGTCGACCACGTCGCCGTCAGCCTCGCCCATGCCGATAATGCCGCCCGAGCAGAGCTGCATGCCCGCCGAACGGACGGCGCCCAGGGTGTCGAGCCGATCCTTGAACGAGTGCGTCGAACAGATCTCGCCGTAGAACTCTTCGCTGGTGTTCAGGTTGTGGTTCACCTTGTCGACGCCGCAATCCTTGAGCCGCTGCGCCTGTTCCGGCGTGAGCAGGCCCAGGCAGGCGCAGATATTCAGGCCGTAACGCTGTTTGATCTCGGGCACGATCGTCTCGACGGCGTTCATCTCGCGTTCGCTCGGACCGCGGGCCGAGATCACGATGCAGTAGGTCTTCGATTGCCGTTCGGCGGCGATCCGGGCGCCGTCCAGCAGCTTTTCCCGGTTGAGGATGTTGTAACGCGGAATTTCGGCTTCTGAGACTTTTGATTGCGAGCAGTACGAGCAATCTTCCGGGCAGAGACCGCTCTTGGCGTTCATCAGGAAGTAAAGCTGCACCGTCTTGCCGAACCGCTGCCGCCGCACTCGGTACGCCGCCGAGAGCAGATCGAGCAGTTCCTCGTCGGGGCAGGCGAGCACGGAGAGGGCTTCCTCTTTGCTCAGCGGCCGCCCGGCCAGGACCTGCGTTGCAAGCTGTTGCCAACGGCTGGCCGTTTCGGCGCCGGGCAACTGTTCTATTGTTTGTGCGCTGTCACTGGCTTGCAGCATGCTCGTCGGATCCTCTGATTTGCTCATGAAAGCGCCCCCCGAATTCCGAGCCTTTCAGTATCGTCAAATGGGGGATTTCGGCAAGTCGAAATGGTCTCTTGGCAGCCTTGTGAAACTGAGACAGAATGAAGCTATGGCACGATATCATCTCGTTCGCGTGGGGTCTTTGGGACAAGTCGGCCGGTTCGCAGCCGTCGATGCTGCACGTTATCCTCGTGGCGCCCGGGTGATTGTCCGCACCGAGCGGGGGCTGGAGGCGGGGGAAGTGCTGGCGCCGCCGGTCGGCGATCAGAATGTGCCGGCTGACGGGGCCCTGTTGCGGGGGATGACCGTTGAAGACCAGTTGCTCGAAGCCCGGCTGAACAAGAACCGTCATGCGGCCTACCTGGCGTGCCAGCGGCGAATCGACGAGTTGGGCTTGTCCGCCACCCTGATGGAGGTCGAGCACCTGTTCGACGGGCAGACGCTCGTCTTTTATTTCCTCGGCGATCAACCCCCCGAACTGCAGACCGTCACCAGCGAGCTGGCGGAAATCTACGACGCCCAGGTTCAATTCCGCGCCTTCGCCGACACGCTGGCCCATGGCTGCGGCCCGGGATGCGGTACGGAAGAGGCCGCCGGCCAGGGCTGCAGCAGTTGCTCGACCGGCTGCGCCATTGCTGGGGCCTGTGGCACGCGGAAGCCGTAGCGCGTCTTCGACTTCATCTTGGCGGCGGTGCGCTTGGCGGCTGCGCCTTGGCGAAGGCCCAACTCCCTGGACAGGCGCCTGGTGTTTCGGCAATGCTAATTCCCAGGGCAGAGCGGCATGCAGCGTGCGTTATGCATCGCTCATCGGCAAGCCCAGAAGACCAAACGAGCCACGGATGGAACACGGATCAAACACGGATCAGGAATACAAATGGCCCCCGCTTTCGCCCCGCCAACGGTGCGGTTGCACAATCTGTGTTCGATCCGTGTTCATCCGTGGCTAAACTTAATTGGCCTTGCTGATCCGAGGATAGGTGCAACCCTAGTTTTTAGTTTGGGCAAAGCACTAATCATCAAGCTAGACATGGCGAGACGCTAGCCCAACTTGGCGAATCGCTTCGCATTTTCCACGTAGTGCGTCGCGCTGGCCCGGTTGCGTTCGATTTCTTCGGCCGTGAGCTGTCGCTTGACCTTGCCGGGCAGGCCCATCACGAGCGAGCCGGGCGGAACAATCGTGCCTTCGGTCACCACCGCGCCGACGGCAATAATGCTGTCGGCGCCAACCTGGGCGCCGTTCATCACCACGGCGTGCATGCCCACGACGACGTTGTCGCCCACGACGGCGCCATGCACCACCGCGCCGTGGCCGACCGTCACGCCGTCGCCCAGCGTGCAAGGAAAGCCCGGATCGGCATGCAGCACGCAATTGTCCTGGATGTTGGTGCGGCGGCCGACGCGGATCGATTCGCAGTCGCCTCGCAACACGGCGTTGAACCAGACGCTCGACTGCTCGCCGATCGTCACGTCGCCCACAATCCGCACGCCCGCGGCCAGGTAGACGTCCTTCGCGACGAGTTCGCGGCGAAAGCCGAAGGGATTTGAATCATTGTCCATACGAACTGGCTCCTAGGCGGCCCCGGCAAATTCTGCGCGACTCAAGGGGTGATTCTGGCCTGAGCGGGCATTACAATTCGCTGCAATGGAATGCGCAAAACGCGACGTAGCGGAATTGGTGACAATTCCGGGCGGCGCGGAGCGGCTCGCAACACGCCAAGGAGGCTTGGGCCGTGCAGGCGCCTCCTCGGAATCTTCACAGATTCCGCTACGGTTGGGGCCGAAACGCAAAATCGGAGATTGCCATTTTACGTTTTGCATTTTGCGCTTTGCATTTTGACTTTCTTTTCCCGCCCCAAAGGCTTGCCATGTTAACACGAACGGCTTTTGCTTCCTGCTTGATTTTCACCGCCGCCGCGCCGCTGGCGGCCGCCGACGAAATCCTCGAACCCGGCTCAAAGCCCATCAAGGCCGTAGACGGCTGCGAGTTTACCGAAGGACCGGTCGTCGATGCAAAAGGCAACGTGCTGTTTTCCGACGGACCGAACGATCGGATCATGCTACTGGCGCCCGACGGCACGTTGACGGAGTTTCGCAAACCGTGCGGCCGCGTCAACGGGATGACGATGGACGGTCAGGGGCGGCTGGTCGTTTGCCAATCGTCCGGCGAAGGGGGCAAGCGTCGCGTAGCGAGATTCGAACTCGACGGCCGTGAGACCGTGCTGGCGGAAAGGTTCGAGGGCAAGCGGTTCATTGCTCCCAACGACGTTTGTCTCGAT
>DASZUP010000809.1:0-8680 GCA_035547635.1 Pirellulales bacterium | reverse complement strand
TCTTGCTCTTGGCCATCTCCTCATGGATGGCCGCGTCGCGGCGGTCTTTCTTGGCGAAGTCCCATTTGATGATGTCTTCTTCTTCCATGATCGCCGAACCGGCGGAGCCGTGGATTTCCAGCCGCTTCAAATAGCCCGGGTAGGTCGCGGTGCTGGCCTCGATCACGCCGAGCGCTCCGTTGGCGTATCGCACCGTGGCCACGGCCGTGTCCTCGACGGCAATTCGTTCGTGGGCGAGCGTGGCGGTCATTGCGCGGATCTCGACGATCGGTCCCATCAGCCAGGCCAGCAGGTCGACGCTGTGAATCGCCTGGTTCATCAGCGCGCCGCCGCCGTCCAGTTCCCAGGTGCCGCGCCACGCGCCACTGTCGTAATACGATTGCGGCCGGAACCATTTCACTTGGGCGTCGCCGACGGTCAGCTTGCCGAACCGGCCGCCATCGATGGCGCGTTTCAATTGCAGGCTCGAATCGTGAAAGCGGCTGGGAAAGATGGTTCCCAGCTTGACGCCCGCCTTTTCGCATTCCTGGATGATCTTGTCGCAACGCTTGAGCGTAATCTCCAACGGTTTCTCGACGACGACATGTTTGCCGGCCCGGGCGGCTGCGACGGCCGGATCCATGTGGGCGCCGCTGGGCGTGCCGATCGTCACGACGTCGATTTCTGGGTCGGCGAGCATCTCGTCCAGCTTGTGGTAGGCTCGGCAACCGGTCGCCGCCGCCAGCCGGTCGGCCGACGCGGGAAACGTATCGAAGCACGCGACGAGTTTCGCCCCGCGCACGTCGTTGATCGCCTTGGCATGAAAGTTCGCAATCATGCCGCAACCGATAATGCCGAATCCAAAAGCCATAATCCCAAATCTCCCAGCCAAAACCTCGAAGCCGCTTTGCCGGGAACAGCCGGCGAAGGAGGGATTATAAAACCGCGCGTCGCCCGGAACCAGTGCCCTGAGGCCCCGACGGCGGAGCGACTCCGCGGATCGCGCTCAGATTGCCAGGCTGCGAGCTGCCTCCGGTTCGTTGGCGCAGGCGCGGGCGTGCGATAGAACGGTGGGCGACTGCAGCGGAGCTGACGCATTGCGGTCGAAAAACGAGGACGGCATCCACATTGAAGGAAACTCGTGCGATGAATGAACGCATCTTGTCAGGGCTAACGGCTTGGATCACGGGTTCATCGCGCGGGCTGGGCCGCGCCATGGCGGAAGAACTTTGCCGGTTAGGGGCCAAGGTGGCCGTACACGGCACGCGGCCCGACAGCCCCAAGACGTTCGGCGAGGGGGAGTCGATGCAGCAGGTCGCTGACGACATTGCCCGCAAGCATGACGGGGAGACGATGCCGGTTTGGGGCGATATGTGTGACGAAGCCGAAGTGCGCCGCGTGGCCGGCGAAGTCCGCCAGCGCTGGGGACGGATCGACCTGTTGGTGTGCTGCGCCGGGGGCGACATCGGCGCCGGCGGGACGGGCGTCGGGCGCGGCGGGCGGCCCGAGCAGGACGACTGCCTCAACATTTCGCTCGCGGACTTGCAGAGCGTGATGAACCGCAATCTGACGAGCGCCATCCTCTGCTGCCGCGAAGTCGCGCCGGAAATGATGGAACGGAAATCGGGCCGCATCATTACTATCGGCAGCATCGCCGGCTGCTTTGGCCGTCCAAGCGGCTCGATCTATGCCGTCGCCAAGGCGGCCGTGCACGAATACACTCGCTGCCTGGCCGAACAATTGAAGCCGCACAACATTCCGGTCAACTGCGTCGCCCCCGGCGGAACCGTCACTGAACGATTCCTGCGGATCCACGAGATCGACGACGCGCGGCTGGCTACGGAAGGCACGCTCGAGCGCTACGGCCGCCCGCACGAGGTCGCCAGCGTCGTCGCCTTCCTCTGTTCGCCCGCCGCCGCCTTCATTAGCGGGCAGGTGATCCGCGTGGACGGCGGCTCGCAGACTTTTCCCTGCTAGCGAGCGCGATCTGCTGCTTGCGACTTCAGGAAAATGGGAGGCGCGGTACGGCATTTGCAAAAATGCGCCGCCAGGGATCGCAATTGCCCAGGGCAAGGCGCAGCAGGAGAAAATGATGGCTGCTAAATCTGCGAAAAGCAAATCAGCGCCGGCGAAACGCGGCGGACAAAAAAGCGGTCGCCGCGAAAATGACCGGCGCTGGAGCGGGAAGGTGAACACCGTCTCCACCTTTCCGCCCGAGAACACGTTTAATAAGGACGCGAAATCAATCGCCCGCATCATGGCCAGCAAGAAGGTCAGTCCGAAGGGAATCGGCTCGGGCATCCGCATGATCCAGTTCTATATCAATCGAGCCGGCAAAAACCTGGACGCGGAGCAGAAGCAGGAACTGGAAAAGGCGAAGCACATCCTGCAGGAACAGAACCGAGAAGAAAAAGCCAAAGCGAAGAAAAAGCCGTCCGCGAAAGGCAAGACCGACAAACGCAAGTCGTCCTCAAGGCACTGAAATGGGAGCAAGAGCAGGAGGTCGTCATGATCCGCAAACTCAAATCAGGCGAGTACCGACTCTATTCGCGAAAAGTCAATCCGAAGACCGGCCATCGCCGGAACCTCGGCACATTTCCGACCCGCAAGAAGGCGGAGGAACACGAACGGGCGGTGCAGTACTTCAAACGCGCTCACTAAACTGGGGCTGAGCGAGCAGGATCCAGTGGCGGTCCCTGATAGCGGTCCGCGGGAGGACGGCGAATCGGAGATCGTGGACTCGGCCGGGGATGCTCGGAGCAGACAAAGCCAATAGGCGTAGGATATTGTGGCTGAGCCCCCCGTAGCGTGGCGCCACCGGTTTCGCGCCCTTGCAGATTTCGGCCGGCATTAGTTGTTGGAGGAGCGATTTTCGGGCGCCGGCCTGAACGCCTCGGATTCCTGATTCCCTTTTGCCGCGACAGATTGTTGGAGGCCGCGCCATCCGGGTGATTCATCAACAGATAATGACCTGTCACTGAAAAAAGATTGCACTTGTTTGCGAGTGCTGTCATAATCCCAGGCAGCCTACCTGTTTCGGTTCCTTGATCGACCTACCTCACGGAAGGAGCCTCCATGAGACGGCGAACCACCGCCCCCCGAGATTGCTTAGCCGCCCTCGCCATCGTTCTTGCGATTGGCGCGACTGGATTTGCCGCCGAGGCCGCCCCGACGAAAGTCGAAGCCCCCGGTCTAGGCGATCCAGGGACACTGACCAGCATCACCCTTGAGACCGGTCGCGAAAAAGGAGTGGCGACGGTTCTACGCGGCCGAGACGCCCAACAACAGCTTCTAGTCACAGGCCACTACAGTAGCGGCCAGCAGCGAGATTTGACCAGGCAAACGACCTTCCACGCCGATCCGGCCGGCGTTGTGACCGTGGATTCCAGCGGCCTGGTACTGCCCGTGACGGACGGCAAGGCCGTTATCACCGCGGAAACCGCCGACGGGAAGAAGGCCGCCCTGGAAGTGGCCGTCGAGCGTTTCGTGAATGACGTCGCCGTCAATTTTCCGAACCAGGTCGTACCGATTTTCACCAAGCTGGCTTGCAACAGCGGCGGCTGCCACGGCAAGGCGAGCGGCCAGAATGGCTTCAAGCTGTCGCTGTTGGGTTTCGAGCCCACCGAAGACATTGAGCACCTTGTGAAAGAAGGTCGCGGACGCCGGTTGTTCCCCGCCTCGCCGGACCGCAGCTTGTTGCTGCTCAAGGCCACCAACACCGCTCCCCACGGCGGCGGCCAGCGAATGGACCGTCAATCGCACGAATACCGATTGCTGCGTCGCTGGATCGAGCAGGGCATGCCGTATGGCAATCCCGATGATCCGACGGTGGCTCGAATCGAGGTTTTCCCGTCCGGACGCGAGATGGGCCGCAACGCCGAGCAGCAGATCGTCGTGCTGGCGCACTATACCGACGGTTCGGTCGAGGACGTGACCCGGGTGGCCACGTTCGACTCCAACGACAGCGAAATGGCCGAGTGCACGCCGACCGGGCTGGTCAAGACGCTCGAATTGACCGGCGACGTGGCCATCATGGCTCGCTATCAAGGCCAGGTGGGCGTGTTCCGCGCCAGCATTCCGCTGGGAATCAACGTCGAGAGCCTGCCCCCGGTAAAGAATTTCGTCGACGAGTTTGTGTTCAACAAGCTGAAGACGCTGGGCGTGCCGCCTTCGCCGCTTTGCGACGACAGCACGTTCATTCGCCGCCTCACCGTCGATCTGGCCGGCCGCTTGCCGACTCCGGAAGAGTCTGAAGCGTTCCTGGCCGACGCCGATCCGGCCAAGCGAGACAAGCTGATCGACCGTTTGTTGGATAGCGCGGATTACGCCGACTACTTCGCCAACAAGTGGAGTGCCATTCTGCGGAACAAGCGTCGTGATGCTACGTACATGCGGGGTTCGTACGCCTTCCACGGCTGGATCCGCGACAGCTTGTATGAAAACAAGCCCTACGATCAGTTCGTGCGCGAGATTCTCTCGGCCTCGGGCGAGGTGGGTCAGAATCCGCCGGTCGTCTGGTATCGCGAAGTCAAAGAGGTCAACCAGCAGGTCGAAGACTGCGCTCAGTTGTTCCTGGGCTTGCGAATCCAGTGCGCCCGCTGCCACCACCATCCGTTCGAGAAGTGGAGCCAGCGAGACTACTACGGCATGGCCGCCTTCTTCTCGCAGGTTGGCCGCAAGCCCGGCATGCAGCCTTCGGAAGAGCGCATCTTCCATCGCCGCGGCGCCGCCGTGGCCACGAATCCCAAGTCGGGCGAGAAGCTCTCGCCGACGGGCTTAGGCAGCGAACCGCTGACGCTTTCGCCTGAACGCGACCCGCGCCAGGCACTGGCCGATTGGATGTCTGATCCGAGCAATCCGTTCTTCGCCAAGGCGCTGGTCAATCGCTACTGGAAGCACATCTTCAGCCGCGGCATCGTTGATCCCGAGGATGATATGCGGGTGACCAATCCCGCCTCGAATCCGGAATTGCTCGACGCCCTGTCGGAGCACTTCATTTCCAGCAAGTTCGACATGAAAGAATTGCTGCGCACGATTTGCCGTTCCAGCACGTACCAGCTCAGCGCTGAGCCGAACGCGTACAACCTGAACGACAAGCAGAATTTCTCCCGCTACTACCCGAAGCGGCTGACGGCCGAGGTGCTGCTGGACGCACTCGACCTGGTGACGGCCTCGCAAACCGGCTTCAGCGGCTTGCCAGCCGGCACCCGAGCGGTGCAACTGCCGGACAACGGCGCCAACACCTACTTCCTGACGGTGTTCGGCAAGCCGGAAGGCGCCAGCGCCTGCGAGTGCGAGCGGTCTCAGGAAGCCAACCTGGCTCAGAGCCTGCATCTCTTGAATTCGTCCGAGGTCCAGTCCAAACTGTCTAATGGTCAAGGTCGCGCGGCGAAATTGGCCACTGACATGACCCGCACGCCCGAACAGAAAATCCAAGCTCTCTACATGTGGGTTTTCTCCCGAGCGCCGCTGGCCGACGAGACGAGCGTGGCCTTGGCCCATATCAACCGCACGGAAAACAAGCAGCAAGCCTATGAGGACATCCTCTGGGCGCTGGTGAACACGAAGGAATTTTTGTTCAACCACTAAGCGGAGAATTTTGACAACCGACCGCGACTACGGCGGAGTGTAGTCGGGCAAGGCCGGCGGCCAATCAGGCCGTCGGCGCGGCGCACGCCGGATTCTTGGCGCCGCGGCTTGCCGATCGAGCTTCGCCTGCCGTCGACTTGCCCCAACCACGACGCCCGCCCGAGTTCCCCACTCGCTTTTTCCGCCGTTTGCTGTTCGAGTTCCAGCCCGTGGCGGCGTCGGCGCCAGACCCACAGCCTCGCAGCATGTTTGCACTCTGCTGCGGGGCCCCTAAAGCACCAGGAGCCCCATCGTGAGCCGATTGTTTCCCGCGCCCTGCGCGCGTCGTTTCCGTGCGCATTCGTCGTGCTGCGCTCTCGGCGTCGGATGGCTGGCGGCGGCGCGACGAGGCCTTGTCGCACTGGCGATCCTGGCAGCCTCGAATTCTGCCGCCTGGGCTCAACTTCCTCAAGTCCAATTGCTCGCCGTTTCACCGGCGGGCGGAAAGCAAGGGACGACCGTCGACTTGACGGTATCGGCCGGCGCGGACCTGGACGGAGTCAGCCAACTCTACTTCTCCCATCCCGGCATCAAGGCAGCGCAGAAGACGTCCGCCCCGGGCGTCTTGCCTTTGCCGCCGGAGCCGCTGGCCAACCAGTTCTCCGTGACCATCGCCGGCGACGTGCCGCCCGGAGTCTACGACGTGCGCGCCGTCGGTACGTTCGGCATGTCCAATCCTCGCTCGTTTGTCGTCGGCAACTTGCCGGAGCTCAAAGAGCAGCCGGGTAACAACGTGCAAGACAAGGCGATGGCCGTTGAGCTGAACACCGTAATCAACGGCACGGCCGACGGCAGCAACTCCGATTGGTACAAATTCGCAGCCAAGGCAGGGCAGCGGATTCTGATTGATGTCTGGGCCGAACGGATCGACTCGCGAATGGACGGCACGCTGGCGCTTCACGATGCCTCCGGTCGGCAACTGCAGCGCAGCCACGACGTCGATCTTCGCGATCCCTTGATCGACTTCGCGGTGCCTGCCGACGGCGAGTACTTTCTCAGGCTCTATGACTTCGTCTATGGCGGCGGCCCCGAGTATTTCTATCGCTTGACGATCGGCACGCAGCCCCACATTGACTTCATCTTGCCGCCGGCGGGATTGCCGGGCACGAAGGGCATCTACACCATCTACGGGCGGAACCTGCCCGGCGGCGCTCCGGCCGCTGGCGAGTCGATCCTTGGCCGTCCGCTGGAAAAACTTTCCGTCGAGATCGAACTGCCGGCCGATAAGGCAAAAGAACGCCAGGCGGCCAGTATCTTTGCCAGCCCCGCAGACGCCGAACTGGACGGCGTGGAATACCGGCTTCAGACGCCGGCGGGAAGTTCCAATTCCTATTTTGTCGGCTATGCGTCGGCGCCAATAGTGATGGAATTGGAGCCGAACGACGATCCGGCAAAGGCCCAAACCGTCACGCTGCCGTGCGAATTTATCGGGCAGTTCGGTCCCAATGGCGATCAAGACTGGTTGCAGTTCGAAGCCAAGGCCGGACAGGTTTACTGGCTCGACGTTGCATCGCAGCGGTTAGGGCTGCCTACCGATCCCGCGGTGCTGTTGCAGCGAGTGACCAAGAACGACAAGGGCGAGGAGCAAGTCGCAGACATTCAAGATCTCGACGACAACGCCGTGAATGCCGGGGGCGTTTCGTTTAACACGACCTCGTCCGACGGCGCCTACCGCTTCGCCGTGCCGGCCGACGGACTGTACCGCGCGTTGGTGCGAGATTTGAACCAAGGCTCGAAAGCTGATCCGCGCCGGCTGTACCGGTTGGCAATTCGTCCGGAACAACCTGATTTCCGTCTGGCCGCGGCGCCGCCGTTCCCCTCGAACAACAAGACGGAAGCCCGGCCGTGGAACCCCGTGTTGCGCCGCGGCGATGCGACCCGCATCGATGTCATGGCCTTTCGGCGAGACGGTTTTGCCGGCGAGATCACCGTGACTGCAGAGGGTTTGCCGGCCGGCGTAACAAGTCAACCGGTGGTGATTGGCGTCGGCCAAAATACCGCGACTCTGGTGCTGACAGCCTCGGATCAGGCGCCCGCTTTTGCCGGCGAGATCCGAATTGTCGGTCGCGCGAAAATCGGCGAGGCGGAAGTCGCCCGCACGGCCCGGCCGGGGACGGTCCTGCACGCGGCGCCCGTCAACGTTTCCGCGCCAGCCAGACTGGCTCGCAGCCTGACGTTGGCCGTGGCCGCCACGGAGACGGCGCCGTTCCTGGTCGAACTGGGCGAAGGGAAAACCTGGGAGATGTCTCGCGCCGGCAACTTGGATATTCCCGTGAAAGTCACCCGGCGAGGCGAAGTCAAAGGCAATCTGACGCTCACGGCGCTGGGCTTGCCGCCCAACGTTACGCCGCAGCCATTGACGCTGGATGGCAAGACGAACGAGGGCAAGCTCCAACTGCAAATCAAGGCCGCCGCGCCGCTGGGAACCTTTTCGACATATCTGCAGGTGCAATCAACGGTCTCGTACCAGCGCGATCTGGCGGCTGCAGAAGCAGCGGCCAAGGCAAAGGCCGAAAGCGATAAACTGGCAACCGAGTTAACCGCCGCCTCGCAGGCTGCGGAAGCCGCCAAACAGACGGCGACGCAAGCGGCCGCAGCGGCAGACGCGGCGCTGAAGGCCGCGGCGGCCGCGAAACAGACCGCCGATCAGGCTGCCGCTCAGGCCGCGGCCACAGCAAAAGTCGCGGCTGACAAAGCTGCGGCGGCCAAGGCGGCCGTGGACGCCAACGCCAACAACGCCGATCTGGCCAAGGCGAAAGAAGCCGCCGATAAGGCGGCTGCAGACGCCGCGGCCGCAGCCAAGGCGGCGGCAGACGCGCAAGCTGTCGCCGCGAAGAATCTGGCTGACGCTGAAGCCAAAAACAAAGCCGCCCTCGAAATGAAAACCGCGGCGGAAAAGACCGCCGTCGAAGCGGCTGCCAAGGCGAAGGCCGCCGCTGATCTGAAGACTGCGCGAGACAAGCGGGCGACCGACACGGCCAACGCCTCCAAGCCCAAGGACGTGGCGCTATTTGAGCCTTCTACGACGACGACCTTCACGATCACCCCCGCGCCGATCACGCTAGCCGTCACC
>DASZUP010000808.1:0-4450 GCA_035547635.1 Pirellulales bacterium | reverse complement strand
CTGCTGCGCAACCCTCCGCAGGCCCAGCGATTAATCCCGCAGCGCCTCAGCCGGCTGGCGCCCAGGGCGCGGCGCCGCAACCGAACATGGTGCGGGAGAAGGCCCAGGCCGGAGTCTCCGGCAAGGGTGATTATGGGCCCGGCCTGGTGACCACGCCGATCGGAACCTATTTCCAAGCTAAGGAGCGGATCGTCTTTGAGATCCAGATTCCGCAGGCCATGAATCTCTACGTCGCCGAGAAGGGCAACAAGCCCAAAACGCAAGAAGATTTCATGCGAGATATCATCAAGGCCAATCTGATCAAGCTGCCGCCGCTGCCGCCCGGTCACAAGTACGTCTATGACCCGCAGCAGGGCGAATTGATGGTCGAGCATCCGGCGCAATGACTTGCCTCCGGGCGATCATTTCCCTCGCGGAATTTGCTGGACAGCCGCCGCTGCTCCAATCAGTCTGGAATGTGACGCCTGACCTCAAACAGTTCAGTCTTGAACTGTAAATCTCACATCCAGATTGCGAAAGTTCGGTGCGGCTATGAAGCGATTGCTTTGCGTTGTCACGTTGCTGGCCCTGGGATTGACCGTCTCGACGGCCAGCGCGGAAGATAGCTGGATGTTCGAACGTTCGTATTACAGCCACAAGCCGCAAACGCCGGTGCAAATCGGCCGCCGCGCACAGGGCGGCCCCTATTACGCCCGCCCCAAGGGCGCTTATTTCAACGGCGGTTTCCGCCGTTTGCGCAGCACGATCAATGTCGGCGGCTACGTGTACGACAACCTCAACCTGTTCGAGTCGTGGGCCCAGACCGGCGGACAGTTCTAACGCACTGAAGTCCGTAGGGCGGGCATTGCCCACCATAAAATGCCGGTGGGCAATGCCCACCCTACAAGGGTTGATTCGCCCCCCCGTCAATCGGCATGGGCGCCGTCGGGAATGCGGCCCGGGCCGACGGGCGACCCGAGATCCTGGTAGCTGGTCATCAGCCAGCGGTCGCCTTGGCGGCGAAAGCTGATGCGAAACCGCCGAATCAGCGTGCCGCCTCCGCCGTCGATGCTGGTGCGGTAGCTGCCCTTGATATTGGCGATGAATTCGGCGTCGGCCGCCGGCGGGCTGGCCAGCTTCTTGAAGTGGACCTTCAGATCCTTGAAATGAGCGTCGGTGATTCGCGCCTGGCTCAGGGCGCCTTCCGCACGCTGCCGCATCTCGACGGCCTGCGGATCGATGCACTTGAGCACGCCCGCGACGTTGTTAGCCCGTAGCGAGCGGGCCGTGCCGTCCAGCACGGCTTCGATCTGTTCGTAGTCGGTCACCACTATCTGCTCGATGGCCACGCCCGCCAGAATCAGCAGCAGCACGCCGACCATCGCCAGCACGACTTTCAGTTGCCGGGTATTGATCAGCACCACGGCCAGCAGGCCTTCGATCAGCACGCCTGCCACGATCAACGTCGTTGGATCTTCGAATAGCCAACTCATGTTCCAGGCTCCGGAGGGCGACGGCGACGAACGACGGCCAGCCAGCAGGCGGCCGCAAACAGGATTCCGGCGAGCAGCAACGCAAGCGACCGCAGGCTCACGATCGGCCCCGGCGATTCGCCCGTCGCCGCCGGATCTTCCGCAGCGCGGTCTGTGGCGCCGCTCCCCTGCCCTGCCCGCGGCGGCTGCGCTCGTGCGGCCGCGCGTTGCCGGGCGCGATACATGCGCTCCAGTCTCGCTTCTCGCTGGGCGAATTTCGGCTCGATCAGCACCAGCGCTACGATCGCAGCGCTGCCAAACAGCAGCAGCCAGAACAGGGGCGAGTCGCTGAGCGGCGGCGGCGATTTTTGCGCAGGGTCGGAACTCATCAGGAGGTCGTTTTGTACGGCGCGCAATGAAACGGAAAACGCGGGACGTGAACGAGCCAGGTAGACGGGCTCATTGCTTCCATCATCGCAACATGCGCTAGGCGCCGTCAACCGACGCCGCGCGCCGGCTTGCTTGCCGCCTGTTGAAGGTGGCGGCGAGCAGCCAGGCATTTCAAGAATCGCGTTTCGGAATCAGCGACTCGCGGCGTACTCTAACGCCACACGTTTCGCTCCGTACTCCGAGTTCCGCGCCCGCCGCTTACTTCTTCACCCAATTCGGGAACAACTTTCCGCCGTACACGGCCGTTTCGCCCAGGATCTCTTCGATCCGCAGCAACTGGTTGTACTTGGCGGTGCGGTCTGTGCGAGAGAGCGAGCCGGTCTTGATCTGGCCGGTGGACAAGGCCACTGCCAGATCGGCGATCGTCGCGTCTTCCGTCTCGCCACTGCGGTGGCTGGCGATGCTGGTGTAGCCGTTGCGATGAGCGAGCTGGATAGCTTCAATCGTCTCGGTCAGCGTGCCGATCTGGTTGACCTTGATCAGAATGCTGTTGCCGATGCCGCGGTCGATGCCCTCCTGCAGTCGCGCCGTGTTGGTGACGAACAGGTCGTCGCCGACGAGTTGGGTCTTGGAGCCGAGCCGCTCGGAGAGCAGTTTCCAGCCTTCCCAGTCGTCTTCGCTGCAGCCGTCCTCGATGGAGCAGATCGGGTATTTCTCGACCCAGCCGGCCAGCAAGTCGACCATGCCGGCAGCGTCGACCGATTTGCCGTCCATCGAGTAGACCTTCTGCTTGGCGTCGTACAGTTCGGTGGCGGCGACGTCCAAAGCGATGCCAACCTGCTCGCCGCGGCCCAGCTTATACCCGGCCTGACTGACGGCTTCGGCGATCAGTTCAAGGGCCTCGCCGTTGCTGCCCAAGTCAGGAGCAAAGCCCCCTTCGTCGCCGACGGCCGTCTTGTAGCCTTTCTTCTGCAGCACCTTCTTCAGGTTGTGGAAGATCTCCACGCCGCAACGCAGGGCGTCGCTGAACGAGTCGAAGCCAAGCGGCATGACCATGAATTCCTGCACGTCGACTTTGTTGTCGGCGTGGGCGCCGCCATTGACGATGTTCATCATCGGGGCGGGCAGCAATCGGGCGCCCGCGCCCCCTAGGTAGCGGAACAGCGGCAAGCCGCAAAAATTGGCGGCCGCATGGGCCGTGGCCAACGAGACGCCCAGAATGGCGTTGGCGCCCAGGTTCTTCTTGTTTGGGCTGCCGTCGAGTTCCAGCATCCGTTGGTCGACGTCGGCCTGTTCCAGCGCGTCCTGGCCGATCAAGGCCTCGGCCAAATCCTTGTTGACATGTTCCACGGCCTGGCTGACGCCTTTGCCGAGAAACTGCTTCGCATCGCCGTCGCGCATCTCCCAGGCTTCGTGTACGCCCGTGCTGGCGCCGCTGGGCACGGCCGCCCGGCCGAAGGAACCGTCGGCCAGCCGGACGTCGACCTCGATGGTCGGATTGCCGCGGCTGTCGAGAATCTGGCGGCCATGGATGTCAACGATTAATGAATTCATTTCGATTGCTCTCGCTCTCTTTCTCTTGCTTGGATGCTCGGCCGCGAACAAGCCGGCTTGTCGTGCGGCGGCGGCCGGAGACGGTCTGTTTTTACCCGTGAATTTGCCGCCCATTGTGCCTCATCGCGGCGCCCTTGGCTATGGGGTGACAATGGGGAAAGCGGCCCCGTGATAAAATCAGAAAAAACGCCGCCTTTGAGGTAATTGGACCGACCCGGTTCGCCGCCTGCGCCGCGGCCCTGGCACGCGGCGCAAAGCATGATAGGATTGACAGTTCCGCCGGCGCCGGGGGGCGGGCCGTTATGAGCTTGATGCGTTGCTTTCCAACCTCACGGTTTCCCGATACGATTGCTTGATGTCTCAGACTGAAGCCTCTGTGGCGCGCTCTGCACCAGAGCCGTTGCCCGAAAACATAACCAGCGTTCAACCGGGGGGCGGCGTCTGCTACCAGGTTGAATTGGCTTGGGGCCGCGTGCGTCGCTGGCTGTTGCGCAGCTTCCGTGCAGGATACGTCGCCAAAATGGCCGAGAAGCGGCGAGGCAGCAGTGATGGGGCGCCTCACGAGATCCTCGACCCTCGCGACCTGAAATACTGCCGCAACTTGTGCTCCGCCGACTGGGCGGCGGAAGACGACCGTTTCGCGTGGCGAGAGCGAATCCCGTTTGCCCGTTGGGGTCTGGCCGAACTGCAGTTGATGGGCTATCCGATGGCAGCCCTGACGGCCGCGGCCGCCGCGTTCTATTGGCCGCTGGCCGTTCCGCCCGCGATCGTGTTGTTACTGACCGTCTGGTTCTTTCGCGACCCGCCCCGACGCGTGCCGTCCGAACCGCACCTGGCCGTCTCGCCAGCCGTTGGTACGATCGCCGAAGTGGTGGAGTTGGACCACGACGAGTTCATCGGCGGTCCTGCGGTCCGAATCGGTATTTTCTTGTCCATTTTCAACGTGCACATTAACCGTGCGCCGATGCGTTCGCGCGTCATCCGTTTGAAATACTCGCCCGGATTGTTTCTGAACGCGATGCGCGCCGACAGCGCCATCCGCAACGAAAACCTGT
>DASZUP010000807.1:0-1810 GCA_035547635.1 Pirellulales bacterium | reverse complement strand
AGCGCAGACGCTGGCGGCGGTAAACCATGACCATGTGGTATCTATCTTTCAGGTCGGCGAGGAGCGCAACGTGCCGTTCATCGCCATGCCTTTCTTGCAGGGCGAGAGCCTGGAAGACCGGCTCAAGCGAGACGGCAAGCTGCCCGTGGCCGAGGTGCTGCGCATCGGCCGCGAGATCGCCGAGGGATTGGCGGCGGCCCACGAGCGCGGGCTGATCCATCGCGACGTGAAGCCGGCCAATATCTGGCTGGAAGCGGGCCGCACCTCGCCACGAGTCAAGGTCTTGGATTTCGGCCTGGCGCGGCCTGACGCGGCCGACGTCAACCTGACGCATTCGGCGGCCATTCTCGGCACGCCGGCATACATGGCGCCGGAGCAGGCCCGCGGCGAAGCGGTCGACGCCCGGGCCGACCTGTTCAGCCTGGGCTGCGTGCTGTATCGGCTGGCAACCGGCGAACCGCCTTTCAAGGGGAATGACCCATTGACGGTGATGGTGGCGTTGGCCACGGTCACGCCGCCGGCGCCGGAGAGCGTGGCGCCCGACGTGCCGGCCGAGCTGTCCGCGCTGATCATGCAGTTGCTTTCCAAGGAAGCCGCCGGGCGGCCAAACTCAGCGTTGGAAGTGGCGGAAAAGCTGGCCGGCATGCAAGCTGTCGAGAATGCGGCGAGCGAAAGCGGAGTGCAGACAGCCGCTTCAGCGCCGGTGCAGCCACCCCGGCGCCGCGGCATGATTGCCCTGGCCGCCGCGGCCGGCGCCGCCGCGCTGCTGGCGGGGATTATCATCGTCATCAAAGACCGGCAGGGCAAAGTCGTGGCGACGATCAGGGCCGAGGATTCCGTGGCCGTTGAACCCGGCGAAGGCTATACCATTGGGGCGTCATCGAGCGAAATGGATGGCAAGCCGAAGTCTGCCGGAGACGCAAGTCAGAAGGTCAAACAACCCGGCGACCACGGCGAACGAGGCCGCGGGGAAAAAGCGGGCGTACCGCGATCTGCATCGCCGCACGGCGGAAAAGCCCAAGCGGATCCCAAAGTCTTAAAACCTGCGCCTCCGTTGCCGGCCTTGAGTGAAATGGCGCTTGTCTCCGAGCCGTCTCCGATTGGCGGCGTGAAGAGTTGGACGCTGGAGACGATCGACCATCGCGGCGAAATCTACCGCATGCAGTTCAGCCCCGACGGCGGATTGCTGGCCACTTACGGCGAAGACGGCGCGGTGCGACTGTGGAAGAGCGAGACGGGGGAACTGGTGCGCGTGCTGATTGGCGCCGATTCGCCTTCAGGCGGACTCGCCTGGTCGCCCGATGGAAAGGCCATCGCCGTAGCGGCCGGCACGAAGATCACCGCCTGGGTGGTCGCCGGCGGTAAGACGCTGAAGACTCTTGAACTACAAGACGGCGAAGCCGCTTCGCTTGCCTGGTCGCCTGATGGCAAGCAGTTCGCCGTTGGCCAGCGCCCGGCGAGCACGCGCGAGGGGCCGGCCAGAACATTGCACGTCTATGATGCTGAAAATGGCGAACTGGTCACGTCCCGCCAGCGAGACGATTGGGACATGCAACAACTCGCCTGGTCGCCCGACAGCCGGCGACTGCTGATTTCCGCAACGCTCAGAACGACCGATTTCCTGGTCGATCTCGATCAGCCTGGCGCGAGCATCGCCGCTGATCCAATCTATGGTCCCGGTCGCGCCGTGACGTGGACATCCGACGGCGTCCCGCTCATTGCTGGACACCAGGACCCTTCGCTGTGCGTCGGGCGGTTCGACGCCAAGGAGCCGCTCCATCATTTCACGCCGCCTGGAGAGCGAACGAGG
>DASZUP010000806.1:0-11728 GCA_035547635.1 Pirellulales bacterium | reverse complement strand
ATCGCCGCGAGCTCGACGCGGCGTTGGCTCAACTGGCGGGCGGATTGGGCGGATCGCTGCGGGCGTTGCGAGACCGCCTGCTGGAGCTGCTCGCCCAGCTGGAAGCCGGACTGGACTTCGTCGACGAAGACATCGAATTCATCGCCGCGGAAGAGACGCAGCGGCAACTGCACGAGGCGCAAGCAGTCGTGGCCGAACTGATTGAACGAACGCAAACCCGCAGCGACGTCAGCGAGCGCCCGCGCATTGCGCTGTTCGGTTGGCCGAACGTCGGCAAGAGCAGCTTGTTCAATGCGCTTGCCGGCCGGGAAGAGGCGCTCGTTTCGCCGCGTCCAGGGGCGACTCGCGACTACCTCAGCGCCAGGATCGATCTGGAAGGCCTCCCGTGCGAGTTGATCGACACCGCGGGAATCGAGCCGGACGCGGCTTTGGGCATTGCCCTTGAAGCGCAAGCTTCATCATCGCAACAGCGATCTCAAGCCAGGTTGCTGTTGCTGTGCCTCGACCGGACTCGCCCGCTGAATGCGTGGGAGCAGGCCCGGCTCCTGGATCAGCGCAACGAACCGCCGACGGTCATTGTGCTGACAAAAGCGGACCAGCCGCGCGTTTTGGCCGAATTGCCTGCAGCTGTCGTCGCGGAGGCGATTGCAGCCAGCAGTCTGACCGGCGCCGGCCTTCAAGCATTGCGGCGCCGAATCCGGAAGCTGCTGCTCGACGCTTCGGAATCCGCCTCGGGCGTGGTGCTCAACACGGCGGTCCGGTGCCACGGCAGTCTGCTGGCGGCGGCAGAGAGTCTCCAGCGAGCCGCAGAACTTGCTCATAGCGCCGCAGGCGAAGAACTGGTGGCGGCCGAGTTGCGAATCGGGCTCGATCAGCTAGGCCAGGTCGTCGGCGCGGTCTATAACGACGACCTTCTCGACCGCATCTTCAGCCGGTTTTGCATCGGCAAGTAAACGCGCCCGGCGGCGCCGCCGCGAGCACTCTGACGCGGAAAATCCTCGGTTCGCAGCCGGAAAGCTTGCCTAACCGGAACCGCCTTCTCCCCCGTCAGGGCGCCTGCTTCAAAACTCCAAAGCTTCCCCGGGCGCCTGCCGATAAGGCCTAGTGATTGCAGATATTCCGGCGAGTTGTGTACTACCTATACGTGATCGCAGAAGGAGCGCGCGATGGCACGCTATTACCCCCTGTCTATTGTACCGCTGGCCGCCTGCGTCCTCTGGACGCTTGACGGGCCGCGTGCATTCTCCCAAGAATTGTCGCCGGCCATCGGCGAACCCAAAACCGCGTTGCTCGTCACCGAGCCCTTCAACGGACCTGAAGCGTTCGATGAAGAGGACTACGGGGACGGCGCCGCGGATGAGACGCTCGACGACAGCGTCGCGGGAAACGAGGCCGCAAACGAGAAAGGCAAAACGCTTGCCAGCCGTGAGGCGGCCGACGACGCAGCCGCGTCCGAAGACGCCGAGACGCGTTCGGGCGAGGTTGAAATCGTCCGCGAGCGATATCCGAATCGCAGCGTGAAAGTCGAGCGGGAAGTGACCCAGGACGCGCAGGGCAACTACATCAACCACGGCAGTTGGAAGATGTGGGACGAGCGCGGCACGCTGGTCGCCGAGGGCCGCTTCAAGAACGGCGAACGCGACGGCGTGTGGAACCGTTGGTATCGCGGCAACGAAGCTGACTTGCTGACCAAGATCCCGTACCAGCAGTTCACCGCCCCGTTCATTTCTCAAGGCGTGTTCAAGAACGGCAAGTTGGACGGCAAGTGGACCATCTACGACAGCAAGCAACGCAAGATCAGCGAATGGGAATTCGCCGACGGCGAGCGGAACGGCAAATCCACCTGGTGGTTCGCCAACGGCCGCAAAATGCGGGATATCGACTTCGATAAGGGCGAGATCAACGGCGAGTTCATCGAATGGAACGCCGAGGGTAAGGAAACCGCCAAGAGCACTTACCAGCATGGCCGCAAGCTGGCCGCAAAAACCGAGTACCATAAAGGCAACTCGAAGCACAAAGAGTCCGAAGGCTTGTACCTGCACGCCAAGGAAATCGTGCAGACGCCCGATGACTGGTGGGACGCCAAGATCGCCGTCTATACCAAGCAAGGCAAAGACGAGAAACACGGCCCGTGGGTCTCGTGGTATCCCTCGGGACACAAGCACATCCAGGGCGAATACAAAAACGATCTCCAGGTCGGCAAGTTCACCTGGTGGTACGAAAACGGCCAGATCGCCCTGGAGGGGACCTACGAAAACGGCAAGCAGGTCGGACCTTGGGTCTGGTGGCACCAGAACGGCCTGAAGGCGACCCAAGGCGAATACGCCGAAGGCAGCCCGACGGGACAATGGCGCTGGTGGGACTCGAACGGCCGCGTGAATGAAACGGCCGACCTGTCTCACAGCGAGGGTAAAGTGGTCGACAAACCGGCGCTGCCGGTCCCGGCGACGACGAAAAACGAAGCCCTGCTGCCCAAGCCGGCCTCGCCTCGCGTCCGTTCGCAGTTTAAGCGGTAACGCTCTCTCGATCGATTCGCCGCTCTCCGCGTGTAAGCAAGGCCGCTCGACCGCAAGGTCGAGCGGCCTTTTTTTATGGCTGCTGCGCCGACTCCCAGTTTTCCGCCAGCGGCAGGGATTCCGCTGGATTGCTGTCAAACAATCTTCGCCGCTTCCGTACGCTCGTCGGAGAGCGTGGCCTGACGAGACTCCTTGCCATCCGGTCAGATGCCCTGGCCGTCGGTCGGAACGACCGCTGGCATTCAGGGCGCCCATCAGGTACGCTCAAGTTTCGGCCGCAGCAGCGGGTGCGAGCGGTCGCCTCTCTTTGTTCGTGCAAGTTTGCCGATTTCGACCGCTATGCGAAGCTACCTGGTGACGGGCCTCTTGTTCTTGCTCGCTTGCGGAATTGCCGGGGGCGTGTTTGTCGCCTGGCGATACGCCCACAATCCTGTCAAATATCCTCAAGAAACGCCTGAATTGCTCCCTGCGGCCCTGAAGTGGAAGAAAACGGAAATTGGTAAAACAGGTTCGCCGCGCCCTCGGATCACCAACGTTCAAATCGTCGACTTCGACCGTGACGGCGCCAACGACGTGCTGGTTTGCGATCCGCAGCGCAACGCGGTCATCTGCTACCGGCAAGCGGGCGGGGACTGGTCGGAACAGGTGCTGGCCAACGACCTGGTCGTGCCGGCGCACGCTACGTTGACCGACATCGACGGCGACGACGACCTGGACGTCGTCGTGTCGGAACTCGGAGACATCTGGCCCTCGGATGAGATCGTCGGTCGACTGGTGCTGCTGGAGAACCGAGGCAGCGAGGGGTTCCAGCGCCGGGTGCTGCTCGACGCCGTTCGCCGCGTGGCCGATGCACAACCGGGCGACTTTGACGGCGACGGCGACGTCGACCTGGCCGTCGCCGTGTTCGGCTACTCTCGAGGCGAAGTCCTGTGGCTGGAAAACCGGGGCGATTACCGTTTCCGCGAGCACCGGCTCTGGTCGCGGCCCGGCGCCATTCATGTTCCCGTCGCCGACTTTGACGGCGACGGCGATCTCGACATCGCCACCGTGATTTCGCAGGACGACGAGCAGGTGCTGGCCTTTGAAAACAATGGGAAGGGCGGTTTCCAGCGGCACGTGCTGTTTTCTTCCGTCAATTATGATCTGGGCAGCGCGGGCCTGGTGCTGACCGATCTCGATCAAGACGGCGACGCCGATCTGTTGCTCCCGGCCGGCGATAACCTGGAAGAAAACTACACCTGGCCGCAGCCGTACCATGGATGTTTCTGGCTGGAAAACAAAGGCGGGTGGAAGTTTGACTCGCACCGCATTGCGACCTTCGGCGCCACCTATGCCGCGGCTGCAGGCGATCTCGACGCCGACGGAGACCTGGACGTGGCGTTGGTCAGCTTGCTGAACGACTGGAGCAGTCCCGCCAATCCGAGCGTGGTCTGGCTGGAAAACGACGGCCGCCAGAATTTTCAACTGCTCCCCGTCGATTCCAATCCCACGCATCTGGTCACGGTTTCCTGCGGGGATTTGAACGGGGACGGGCGAGATGACATTGTTGCGGGCGGATTGCACGTACGCCCGCCGTACGATCGCGTGGGCCGGGTCACCGCCTGGCTCAGCCAGCCCTGAACGGCCCTTGAAAAGGTTTGTATAAAATGTCTCGTTGGCAACGCCGCTTTGCCGTGCTGATCGGAGTCGAGTTGGCGCTGGGCCTTGGCGCCGCAGCTTACTTCGTCACCCGACCGAAGATCCCCGCCGTCGATTTTAGCCAGGTCGACATTGAAGCGGCCGCCGTCATTATGGCTCACCAACAGGGCATGACCTTGTCGCGGGGGGAGCATTGGCAATCGCTGGCCCGGCTTTACCTGGGCTTTGGCTATTTGCCGCAAGCGGAGATTTGCGCCCGGCAGGCGGCCGAACTTGACCCGAATTCGAAGGACGCCGTCTACCTCTGGGCCGTCACGCTCGACCGCTTGGGCCGGTTGGACGAGGCGGTGGACAAGATCAAGCAGGCCCAAGCGCTGGGGCTTGGCGCTGCATCGGTTTCGGTCCGCCTGGCGCGTCTTGAACTGCGGCGTGAGGCTGCGGATGAGGCGGAGCAAGCGTTTCGGCAGGCGCTGGAAAAGGACGAGGATCAAATGTCGGCGGCCGTCAGCCTGGGACGGTTGTTGCTGCTCACGGATCGCGCCGCGGAAGTCGAGCCGGTGGTGAGGCGTTTCATCGAACAGGAGCCCCGATCGCATGCGCCTTGTCAGTTGATGGCTTGGGCGGAACGAGAACAAGGGCGTTCTCAGGCGGCCGAAGATTGGCTGGTCAAGGCCGAATGGCGGCCGTCCTATTCGCGATTCACCGATCCCTTGGCGGACACGGAGCGTTGGGGCGCCTCCTGCGGCGCCTTATGGTGGGTCACGCAGGGCCGCGCCGCCGAAGCCGCCGGCAAGGAGGATGAGGCCGCTCATTTGATCCAGCGTGCGTTGACGCTCGGTTGGGACGAGAAGTTCGCGATTGAAGCGGCGACGCTCTCCTTGAAAAACGAACAACCTCGAGACGCCTTATCCATGCTCCGCCATGTTACCAACGTGGCCGGCCATGCGCCGCAAACTTCGTTCTTGCGAGGCGAAGCTAATCTGATCCAGCGAAAGACGAATTCCGCCATTGACGACTGGAGCGAATCCGTCCGGCTTCGAGAGAACCAGGCGGCCGAGCGGCGGCTCGCCCAAACCTATCGCCAACAGCCTGAAGTCGAGCAAGAGCATCTGGCGAAGATGCTCTTGGCGACCGGCATCGACGCTTGTGAAGAAGGCGATCCGGAAAATACGGCCGCAGCCATGACCGAGTCGCTCAAGCTGGAGCCTGAACAGAGCATGGCCTGGTACTTCCTGGGCGAAGCGCGTCGCGTGCAAGGCAAAGACGGCCCCGCCCGAGAGGCCTACCAGCACTGCCTGGAGATCGATCCCGATCACGGCCGGGCGCGCGAGGCGCTGGCCGTGTTGGATTCCAAGCCCGAAACGGCCGGCGAGAGCGATACGGCCGAGTCCGAACCGCAATAGGCACGGCCGGCGATTCTAGCTGGTTGCGTTCCGCTGGCTCGCTTCTTCCCAGTGCTCGTAGAGCGTGCCGAGGGTTTCCTGCTGCTGGGCAATCTCGGTTTGAATCTCTTTCACGCGATTGCCGTCGCGCAGCACGTCGGGGGTGGCGAGTGCGGCGTGCAATGCTTCGACCTTCGCTTCGCGTTCGAAGATTTCGGCCTCTAGATCGGCCAGCTTGCGGAACGGAAATTTCCACACGCGCTTGGCCGGCTTCTCTTCTTTCACCTTCTTCGCCGCCGGTTTTGGGCGTTCTTCCGCTTTCGCCCCGTTCGCAGCGGCGCCGCCTGCCAGGCCTTCGCGGACGAAGTGCAGGTAGGTGTCGTAATTCCCCTCGATGACCCGAAAGCGTCCCGGCTCGACGACCAGCAAATGATCGGCCACCCGGTTGAGAAAGTAGCGGTCGTGGCTTACGAACAACACCGTGCCGTCGAACTCGTTGAGCGAGCGTTCCAGCGAATCGCAGGCCCACAGATCAAGATGGTTGGTCGGTTCGTCGAGCACCAGGAAATTGGCGTCGGTCGCCGCCAGTTGCGCCAGCGATGCGCGGCTGCGCTCGCCGCCGCTGAGACTGCCGACGCGTTGGAACACAATCTCGCCCGTCAGCCCGAACCTGGCCAGCATGCCGCGGCGCTGCGGTTCATTGAATTCTTTGCCCGGCGGGCGCACCGCCTCGACCACCGGCAGGTCGTCGTCCAGGCTTGAGAGCAACTGATCGTAGTAGCCGATGCGCACTCCCGTGCCCGGGCTGATCCGGCCGGAGTCCGCTTGCTGTTGGCCCACCAGGCAGCGCAACAGCGTGGTTTTTCCCGTGCCGTTGGGACCGATGATGCCCCACCGCTGGCCGCGCAGGATGTCGAACGAGAGATCGGCGAACAGCGGACGATCGTAGCCCTTGGAAACCTGTTCGACGCGCAGCACGATGTCGCCCGTGCGGTCGGCGGGCGGAAAGCCCATCGCCGGAGCTTCGATCTGCCGCGGCGGATTGACCCGCTCAATCCGAGCCAGCTTCTTTTCCCGATCTTTGGCCTGGGCGCTTTTCTGTCCGTAGTGATTGCGGCGAATGAAGTCTTCCGTCTTGGCGATCTGTTCCTGCTGCTTTTCGTAGGTCCGGACCTGAACTTTCAGCCGCTCGGCCTTCTGACCCCAGTAGGCGGTGAAATTGCCGGTAAAGTCGTCGACGGAGCCTTGAAACAACTCCAGCGTGCGGTTGGTCACCTTGTCGAGGAAGTAGCGGTCGTGACTGACGACAATCACGGCTTGCTTCGTCTCCGCGAGGAACGTCTCGAGCCACTGGGTGGCCTCGATATCGAGATGGTTCGACGGTTCATCGAGCAGCATCAAGTCGGGATCGCGCAGCAGCAGCTTGGCCAACATCAGCCGATTCTGCTGGCCGCCGCTGAGTTGCTCGATCGGCCGATGAAAGCTTGCTTCGTCAAAGCCCAGGCCGTGCAACACGCGCTCGATCTTGTGATCCAGGTGATATGCGTCTCGCTGTTGCAATTCGTGCTGCAGGCGGTCGTAGCGCTGGCCGAGTCGGGCCCGTTCGCGGTGGTCGGTCGTCTCGCTCAGCGCGTCGGCCGCTTGTTCGGCTTCCTTGGCCAGTGCGACCAGATGTGCAAGCGCCGACTCGGCCTCTTGCCACAACGTACGGCCCGCCGCCCATTCGGGCTGCTGCTCCAGGTACTCCATGCGGGCGGATGCGTGCAACTCGATCTGGCCGGCGTCGGCATCCTCGCGGCCGGCGAGGATCTTCATCAACGTCGTCTTGCCCGCGCCGTTGGGGCCGACCAGCCCAATCTTCTCTCCAGGCCGGACTTCAAAAGTCACGCCGTCCAGAACCGGGTCGGGACCGAAATGTTTGACGACTTCGTTGACAGAGAGCAGGATCATGCGTGGAGCGGGCGGCGGAGCGGATGCGATTCAGCAGAGGCTATCAAGGTTATAAAACAGCCGGCCCAAGCGCGCGAAGGGCCCGCGCCGTTTGCCTGACCTTGTCCATCGTCGACGATCGATCGACGCGCTGCAGCTCGTCTTCATCGCCGCTCCCGAGGCGCGTATCGGGCGACGATCGCCTTGGCGGCCCGCAGCCCGTCAAGCGCCGCGCTCACGATGCCGCCCGCGTAGCCGGCCCCCTCGCCGATGGGATACAGTCCCGCCACGCCTGTGCTTTCCAGGCTGCTTGGGTCGCGCGGAAAGCGGACCGGCGCACTGCCGCGGGCTTCCGGCCCGACCAGCACCGCTTGGGCCAGGAATTTGCCTCGCCAGCGGCGATCCAGCAGCGGCAAGCCGTGCCGTAATGCAGCCACGACCTGCGGCGGCACAAGTTGCTCCAACTCGACGGATACCAGCTCGCGCGGGTAGCTGGCAACCAGCTTGCCTTGGCTGCGGCGCCGGGCCAGAAAATCGGAGGCGCGTTGGATGGGGCACGCGTAACGGCCTCCGCCCGCCTGGTACGCCAGGGCTTCATATTTACGCTGCAAATGCATGCCTGCCAAAACGTGAGCGGAGCCGAACTGATCCGGCTCGAGGGTGATCATCAGGCCGCTGTTGGCGAACGGGGAGTCGCGTCGCGAGAGACTCATGCCGTTCGTGCAAAAGTAGCCCGGCTCGGAGACGCTGGGAATGATTTGTCCGCCGGCGCACATGCAAAAGCTGAACAAGTTGATTTGCCCGCGAGCGATCAGTGAGTAATCTGCGGCGCCCAGCCTTTCTTCCAGCCGCTGCGGGCCATACTGCACGCGGTTGACCTGCTCTTGAGGGTGTTCGATGCGCACGCCGATCTGAAACGGCTTGGGCGTCATTGGCACTCCGCGGGCGAGCAGCATTTCATACGTGTCGCGAGCACTATGACCGATCGCCAGCACCACGACCCGGGCGGGCGTGTGCCCTGATGACGTCGCCAGGCCGCTTATCCGCCCGTCCGCCAGAACGAGGTCCTCAACGCGACACGAAAAGCGGAACTCGCCGCCGAGCGCTTCGATGCGTTGCCGGATTGCTTTGACGACGGCCGGCAGCCGGTTGCTGCCCAAGTGCGGACGATGGTCATAGAGAATGGAAGGCTTGCCCTTGCAGGCCGCGAACAATTCCAACACGCGGCGAACGTCCGGGCCGGAACTGCGGCAGGTGAGCTTGCCGTCGCTGAATGTGCCGGCCCCCCCCTCCCCGAACAAATAATTGCTCTCAGGATCGAGCGGTCCGCCTGAATCGAAGGCATGTACGTCGCGAATCCGGTCGCGCACCGCGCGGCCGCGCTCTAGCACCAGCGGCTGATAACCTTGTTCGGCCAGGAAATAGGCCGCCACCAGTCCGGCCGGTCCGGAGCCGATCACCACCGGGCGCTCTTCCAAGGGCCTTTCGCCCGGCGGCGGCATTTTGAAAGGCGGCTCTTCATACGCCTCGACTCGTTCCGGGCCTTTGCGGCGAGCGGCTCGCGAGACAATCGTCCCCTCGTCGGCCGGCACGACTGCTTCGGCCGTGTAGACGAAGTGCACGTCAGACTTGTCGCGCGTGTCGAGACTCTTGCGCAGGATCCGCCACCGCTGAATGTCGGTCGGGTGGACGTCCATCGCCCGAGCCAGCCTCTCCGGCAGGCTCTGTTCCGATTCTTCGACGCCAAGGCGAATATTGGAAAGGCGAATGGGCATACAAGGACTGACGGACCGGCTCGCGGCGGCTTGTTCCATGGCGAACGTGCCGCTGGTCTGCCAATGCCGCTGGCGCGAAAAAAAGGGCGGCCCTTCCGGGCCGCCCTTCGTGATCGACTGGCGCCCGGTCAGGGCGCTGGAGGCTGCCAATTCGGCCGATGACTCTCTACGATATCATTCTGGCCGGCCGGCGCACAGTGCCGCCGCTAGAGCGAGATGACCTCAACTAGCGAACTGGCAAACGCGCCTGGCGGCCCGGCTTCTCGCGGCCCGAGCGTATGCGGC
This sequence comes from Pirellulales bacterium, assembly GCA_035547635.1. Taxonomy (GTDB): domain Bacteria; phylum Planctomycetota; class Planctomycetia; order Pirellulales; family JAICIG01; genus JAICIG01. The sequence continues at coordinate 2,203 of DASZUP010000806.1, read as the reverse complement.
TCGGTCGATTTTGGCAGAAAAAACGGGGCGCCTAGTAGTTTCGGCCCCCGCGACCGCCGCCATAGCCCCCACGACCGCCGCCGCCGCCTGGCGCCCGCTCGCGGGCTTCGTTGACCGTCAGATTGCGGCCTTGGAACTCCGACTCGTGCAGCGCGCTGATCGCCTGATCGGCGGCTTCGTCGGATTCCATCTGGACAAACCCAAAACCGCGCGACCGACCGGTCTCGCGATCCGAAACGACTTCCGCCGACTGTACGGCGCCATAGGGGCTGAACAATGCCTCCAAGTCCGCCGACGATATCGACCACGGGAGGTTGCCCACGTACAATTTCTTCGCCATCGAGATCACCCTTTTCGAGCAAACACAAACCTTGAACCTGCGCGCACCGCTTGTCGGAACAACGTGCCGACGGCTTGTTGGCCGCGGTCACGCGCGAGGCTCGACTAATCAACCCGACTGCCGCCTACTTCAACGGACGAGAACCTCGAAGTTCCCAGATCCCGACGGATGCCAAGAACCAACATCAACCAACTCGAAACACTCCGCACGGCAGTCCAGGCTGAATCAGTCAGGGCTTGAGGCGAAAAAGGTGAGGATTGAGCGGCGAGGCCAATCAGGAACGCTGTTTAGGTGCTTTCGGTCTCCAAGGAACAAACCTGGACGGTCCGAATCATACCTCTACGGGCCCTGGAATGTCTAGAAAAATCTCGTTGAGAAACGCGTGAGGGCCGACCCGAGGCGCGGAGAGTCAAATCGAGAGAGCGAATTGCCGAGCAATGTGATCCGCTCGAAGACAAGACCTGGTTGCCGGCAATGCGCCAAATTCCGCAGGCGGAAATCGCCGGGGGCGACGCACGTCGGTCGCCCCCCAGTCTGAGATATTTGCGAGATGTTTTGCTCGCTAGACAAGCTACGAGTTGAGTGCTGGCTCTCTTTGGGCGCTTTAGCTCGTACGCTCCTGATAATACTCGTCCGAAGCGGCAAAGGCCGCGATTAAATCCTCATTGTGCTTGCCGCTAGCGAACTGTTTCAGCCAGTACGCCTTTCCGTCCGCGTCCGGCTCGCGGCCCAGGAAGTGCATGTAGTCGTCGCTGATCGTGAGCGTCTCCGCTTCCGGCCCGCTGGCGATCGACAAGGCGATTTGCGCGCGGGCTTCGCCGTTCGATAATTGCGCGAGCCAATATTTTACTCCGTTCGGATCGGCTCCGCGGTTCAAGAGCGACTGGTAGATGCCGTCAATCCAGTGGGCATTGTCGCCGCCGGCGTGCTCGAAGTACTCGTCGGAAGCCAGTAAGTCGGTCTCGAGTCGCTGGTCCGTCAGGCCGCCGTGGATCTTGCCGAGCCAATAGGCGACTCCCGCGTCGTCCGCCTCGCGCCCAAGATACTTGAGGTAGTCCGGCTTGATCACGAAGTTGGAATAGTACTCGTCGCTGTGCGACAAGAACGAGGTAAAGACGCTTCTCTTCGTTCCTGCAGTGAGTTGTTGCTCCCAGTAGGCGAGCCCTTCGGCGTCCGGGGCCCGCCCCAGGATGTCCTGGTAAACGGCCGTGATGTAGCTCTCCTGCGGCGTCGGCGGGATCACCTGTTCCGCAAAGTCGACGCCTGCACTTGTTGCATCGGCAGCGACCGTCACCGTTTGAAGCGGCTCGGAAACCGTTACATTGTCCGGCGAGACCTCGCGGACGTGATACGTTCCCGCCGCGAGTCCTGAGAAGGTGTAATTCCCGTTCGCATCGGTGACCGTCGACGGATTGTTCGCATCAGGAACGCCGGTCCCGTCGTTGTCGATGAACACCGTCCTTCCCGCAACCCCCGCTTCTCCTGCATCGAGCTTGTCGTTGCCGTTTGTATCCGTGAAGACCGTGCCGTCGATGCTGTCGACGGTCATCGAACTGATGCGGACCAACTGGTTGCTTTGGCCCAGCGGAAGCTGGCTGAAGACGCCGCTGCCCTCGTTGTGCACGTCGAGCGACGCAATCTTGTTAAGCACGTCCATCCCGTTGCCGAGAATTTTGCCGAACACGGCGTATCCGTCGGTCGAACTGCCGCCGGGGCCGAGCGTGGAGCTGTTGTCAACCAGGTTGACGAACCACTGGTCGGTTGCGCTGTTGGGATTGCTCGTCCGGGCCATGGCCACTGAACCAACCACGTTCGGCAGGTTGTATTCCAGCGGAATGGCGGCGTTGGTCGGAATGGTTGTGA
>DASZUP010000805.1:0-3000 GCA_035547635.1 Pirellulales bacterium | reverse complement strand
GAAGAATCCCGACGTGCCCTTGATGGTGTGGATCGTGCGGAAGATGCTCGCCAGCCGTTCGCCGTCGTGCGGGTCCTCTTCCAGCCGCACCAGATCCCGATCGAGTTGATCGAGGTTCTCGTAGCTCTCGACCAGGAACTCTTTGACGATCTGATCCATGTCGCTCATGAGTCTTGTGCCTTGTACTCTTGGATCGCTTTCCGCTGGCAGCCCCTACCAACGGCGGCCTTAACGCCGCCCCATTAGTTTGCCCAAGTGATATGGCTTACAAACAACGGAGCGGCTACCTGCGAAATTGGCAGGTACGCGGCGCCGACAAGCCAGGCTACGGCTAACGGCGAGACCAGAGCGAAGGACGCGCGCTCCGGACGGCCGGCCGCGCCGTAGGAGACACGACGCCCTGGCGCAAAAGCAGCGCAGCATGCCGAAGACGCGTTGAACGCGGCGCAGGGCCGCAAGAGGGTTGCGGCGGCGCTTTAAAGCATCGTGCAGGCGATTGTCGCGCGGTCCCGGTTCATTGATTGAACCGGAGGGGCGACTTGCCGCGGCGTGCGTGAAATGCCGCTCACGATCGAGAGTTCAACGACAGATAGAAGTGGATCAATTCGGGCACGCTTTGCATCTGCATTTTTTCGAGCAGGTTCGCGCGATGGAAGTCGACGGTTCTGAGACTGATGCGGAGGCGAGAAGCAATGCCCTTCGGCGTGCAGAACTCGGCCAGTAACTGCAGCACCTCTCGCTCGCGCTCCGTGAGGGAGTCGAGCCGCCGGATGCAAGCATCGTGCGCGGCGGCCTGCTCCCTTTGCCGCCGATCGAGTTCGACCGCCGCCCGCACTTCCGTTTGTAACTTTCGCGGGCAATGGGGCTTTTCGACGAAGGCAAAAGCGCCTGCTTTGACAGCGCGAACGGCCATGGGCACCGACGCGTGCCCGGTCAGCATGATCACCGGAATCCGAGTCGAATGAGCTGCCAGCGATTGTTGCAACTCCAATCCATTCATACCCGGCAGTTGCATATCAAGAATGACGCAGCCCGGCTCGTCGCCCTGATAAGTCTTCAAAAAGTTCTCGGCGCTGGGACAGGCGACCGCGGAAAAGCCGGTCGCCTTCACGATCTCGCACAGCGATTCGCTGACTTCCCGATCATCGTCGACAACGAAAACGGTCCCCGATTGTCGGTCCATCGTCTGCAACTCCTCGGGTCTGTGGCATGAGACGGGGCGCCGGGGCGAGAAGCCGGGCGTCGCGCCGTGCGTCCCCCTGCCGCGGTAAGAAAGCTACCTATGGATTTGCAATTCCAACGCCTGGCGTCCCTTCAGCAATCCCTTACGTGCGACCAGGGCGGGGCCGAGAGCCCCGCCACAAGCCAGCAACAGCGAAAGGATTATCGCCGCGATCGAGGCGAGACTTCATGCGCCGATGCGCGGGAGCCTGCGCAATTGCGCAACGAGCAATTTCATGAGCTGCATGGCGCGGAAACGCTGGTGCAGATGATGGAAATCCGGGGGCAGACGGCGAAGCCCCCGGGCAGAACGCCCTGAACAACAAAGGGCGCGTCGCGCGCGGCCCAACGTGGACGGGCTCTCGACCGCCGCAACGAACAACGGGCCGGCTATTGCGCGCCGTTCACCACGCCATCAATTAGCGATCCGACTGTCTGACCGAGACTCTCTTCCTGCAACGCGCCCTCGGCGCCCCATGGGCCTGGCTCTGGCTGCCAGCTTTGCTGCTGCGGCCAGCCGGCCTGCCAACTCGGTCGCGGTTGCCAGCGCGGCGGCGGATTCACCCAGCCGCCAAGCGGCTGGCGTTGCCATTGCGGCACGGATTGCCAATGAGGATGGGCCTGCCATCGCCTTTCATTCTGCCAGGCGGCGGCGCGGTCCCGCGCCAAGCCGCCTTGCCAACTCTGCACTCGCCGAGCCGGAGCAGGCGTGCTTACGGCGCCGGTTGCACCCCCCTGTGGCGATTGCCACTGAGAAGTCCCGCCGGAATAGGAGGGCGAATAATACCGCTGTCGGAATGCGGTCTGTCGCTGCCGGTAGTCGGCCTGCACGGCATTCACCCAACCTGGCGACAATTGAGCCAGGGCAACGCCGCGCGGCGCCAGGCACAAGGCGGCCGCCGCGGCCATGAAGACCAGCCGTTTGAAGGGGTTATGCATTTGTTCACCCTCCGAAAGCCCTCTCTGCGCCGCCTGCATCCGACTGTTTTGCGGCGTCGGGCGGCTCATTCTCAGCGGTTCCTGGTTCGAAGGAATTGTCACTCCTTCTGATTGAATTATATAGCGCCAAGGGGCCGGAAACGCGGATTTTTCCTGCATCCGCCTTGTCGGCTCGGTCGGGCGCGCTCCCCGCCGGCGCCATGCTCGCCGCCAGCGTCGGATCGCCCGAATAGAAGAATTTTTCTCAGCCGAGAGCGCGCAGGCGCCCCAACTGCAGCTATTTGCTCTGAAACTCCTTTTCGTCTCGCCGGGGCGTCTGCCATCAGTCAGAACGCGCGACGTCCGAAGTTCGCAGGATTGAATCCGGCGCGTCGGAAAAAAACGACCTACACTTGGTTTGGCGAGTTACAAAAGTTACACAGCGAGATTACGATGGCCGAACTTGCCTTGCTTTCGTTGGTTGCGTCGTTGAGCATGCTGACCTCCGCATGGCTGTCACTCGACGGCTTGCCGGAACAAAAGCCCATCGCTATCGCAGCCGCCGCCAGCGCCTTGATCTTTGCTGCGCTGTACGCGATCACTCGCCGCCGGGAAAATGCGAGTGTCGAGCAACTCAAAGAATGCGTCGGCAGACCGGCGGCCGACACATCGAGCGATGGCGGCAACTTGATTGCGGCCGGCTAAGCGGTCCCGTGGCAGGCATAGACTGCCAGACGGCCGAATTGCGGCGGCTTGCCGTCTTTGCGGCGCCCTTGTCCGACGGCGGAGCCCAGCAGCAGTCGCGTTCCGTCGGCGCTGATAACGGCCTCGGCAATTCGCATCTTCGTATCGAGTGAGGCA
>DASZUP010000804.1:0-15734 GCA_035547635.1 Pirellulales bacterium | reverse complement strand
CCGCACCGAAGAAGAAGTCTACGGAGCGTTGGAGCTGCCCTGGATTCCGCCCGAACTGCGCGAAGCGAGGCAAGAATTCGAATGGGCCGACGCCGGCCGCCTGCCCTCGTTGATTGAAACCGGGGACGTGCGCGGCGATTTGCACATGCACACTACCGAGAGCGACGGCAAAGACTCTCTGCAAGCGATGATCGCCGGCGCTAAGGCGCGCGGACTGAAGTACATTGCCATTACCGACCACTCTAAACGCGTCAGCATGGCCAACGGGCTTGACGGACGCCGGCTACGCGCCCAGTGGAAGGAGATCGACCGGATCAATCAGCAACTCAAGGGGCTGACGGTGCTCAAGGGGGTTGAAGTCGACATTCTCGAAAAGGGCGGGCTCGACCTGGCCGACGACGTGCTGGCCGAAGCCGACTGGGTTGTAGCCAGCGTTCACTACGGCCAGAACCAGCCGCGCGAGCAGATCACCCGTCGCATCGTCGATGCATTGGCTAATCCGCACGTTTCCGCGATCGCTCATCCCACAGGCCGCTTGATCAATCGCCGCAAGCCGTATGAGGTGGATCTCGACGCCGTATTCGCGGCGGCACGGCAACATGGCAAGCTGCTGGAGTTGAACGCCAACCCTTCGCGGCTCGATCTCGACGACGTCGCCTGCGCCGCCGCCAGGCGGCACGGCATACCGATCGTGATTTCGACTGACGCCCACAGCATCGACGGACTGGACAAGCTGCGCTACGGCATTCTGCAAGCGCGGCGCGGAGGCCTGACCAAAAGCGACGTGGCCAATACGCGCACCTGGAAGCAGATGCAGAAGCTGATCGGAGCAAAACCGTAAGCGCCGGTCGGCAGCCGGCAGACTTGGAAAGCTGATTTCCCACTTTGGAGCTCGGCCCTTGGACAAGGCGCCATTTATCCAGAACCGCCCCTCAACCAACCCTTTCGCTACGCGCTATGTGCGGCCCGGTGCGATTGCATTCCGCTTTGCCGAGGGGGAAAGCGCCCGGCGGCTGGTGGCGCGGCTGCAAGCCAACGGCTGGCGAGGGCAGATTGTCGGCGCCCATGGCACCGGCAAGTCGACGTTGCTGGCCTCCTTGCGCCCCGCGTTGGAAGCAGCGGGACGGTCGGTCGTCAGCTTCTCGCTGCACGACGGTCAGCGGCGGCTTCCTGCAAATCCGCGTCTCCTGCGATCGCTGCGCGAGCAGGACATGCTCGTCATCGACGGCTACGAGCAACTCGGCGCCATGGCCCGCTTCTCTCTCCGACTGATCTGCCGCAAAAGCCGGTGCGGCCTGCTCGTGACGGCGCATGCGGATGTCGGCCTGCCTGCTCTTTACGCCACGCAAGTCGATCTGAGCACAGCGCAGTCCATTGCGGCGGACTTGCTTTCCGGCGCCGAATCGACGATCTCCCAGGCCGACGTTGAACAAGCATTGACGCAGCACTCCGGCAATCTGCGCGAGGCATTGTTTTATCTGTACGATTTGTACGAACTGCGACGATCGTCGTAGCGTAGTACAAGCGGTCATAACGGCGCCAGCGGAAGGCGCCGCGAGAATCGATGCTTGCCATCGCTTCAGTTTGGGCAAAGATTGCTAGCTTGGACGATTTACCTGCGATGATGCAACAGCTCGTGCGATGATGCAACAGGTCGTGCGATGCCGTGACAGGGCGGAATTCGCGAGCAGTCTGAGAGCCCTTGACGGCGCGGACGAGATCCTGGATTCAGGCGGCGAGGCGCCGTCGAGTCTTGCGCATTGCGTATCCGCCGGCGAATCATCCGAGCGCGAAGGTGCCGCGGCAATTTTTTCGCTCGCGGCACGAAATCGCAAGCTACGTTTCCACGATGGACTGCCGGTGATAGAGCGCGCACGCTACGTAAACCGACGTACGCGGAGCCAGTTCTCACCGACGACTGAATCGCTGACGAGGCCGAGCGATGGACGAGCCTCGCCGGCGTTTCGGGCGTCAACGCAGTCGGCGTGTTGAACGCGACATAACCGGCAAACTCAATGTCATCGGCAGACGGAACTCAAAGCGAATTCACGACCAAATGGGCGGAGCGACGCGCAGGCTCGTTGACATCTTAGCGCCGGGCCTGTTTAACGAATAAGAAGCAGGGGAATCGAGGAGTTTTTCCTCAAGTCTGGAGAAGCATCATGTTGCGGAAACTTCGCGGAGTCTTGGTGGCCGCCGCTTCGGCGGGGCTGCTGTTTTCGACGCCCGCGCCGAGCTACGCCATCTTCCATTGGTTCCGCCGCGCCTGCGGTTGCGGGTCTGAGCCCGTCGCAATGGCGCCGCCGGTGGTCGAGACGGCGCCGGTCGCCGTGCCGACGGTGGTGAATTACGTGCCGCAAACCTGCTATCGCACGCAGTACGTGAACGTTCCGGTAACGACCTATCGGCCGTTCCTTACCCGCGACGCATGCACGGGCTGCCCGGTGACGGCCATGCGGCCGACGATCACCTACGTGCAGCAGGCCCGTCGCGTTCCGTATACCACCTACCGCGCCATCGTTACCAGCGGCCCGGCGGTTGCGACCAGTTACGCGCCGGTTTATTCCGCGCCGGCCAGCGGTTGTTCGAGTTGCAGCGCGGCGCCCGTAGCGGCGCCGATCGCCACGGCTCCGGCTGCGCAGCCTTACTACAATTCCGCGCCGCTGAGCGCGGCTCCCTCGAGTTCGAACGGAACGGGCGTGCCTACGCTGGCGCCGAACGTCAGTCCGGGCGTTTCGAACTTCCAGCGTCCCATAATCTCGTCTCCGCCCAGCAACGCGACGTCGCCGAGCGGCGCTTCGAGCGATTTGCGGCAGAAGCCGATCGTCGTGCCCGGCCCCGAGTCCAGCGGCGGCGCCAACGGCAGTCAAGGAAACCACGGCGCGGCGCCCAACGGCGACAGTGCTCCGAAAAGCGCCACCCCGATGGACCCGACCTCGGCGGCGCCTCGGTTAATCAACCCCGATGATCGGACGACCCAGCAGCTTTCCGCTCCAGTGCGATATGCGGTGCATCGCGTGTTGCCCAGTTCGCCGGCCGGCGGGATCAGCCCGGTTGTCTGGCGCGATGTGGCCGCCCGAGCCGTGCCCGTTTCTGCAGACACCCCAGCCCCGCAGCGCATGCAAGCGGCTGACGCCGACGGCTGGCGGCCCAGCAGCCGATGAACGACTGACGGTCGGCCGCGGCTCATAGATAGAACATCATCGAGCGACGGACGTCGCGAGTCAAACGCCGGGAAGCACGACATTGCCCCTGTCTTGAGCGTCCGCCAACCGATCCGCAACTAACAACGCTTCCGGCTCGGAAACGAGTTCGGAGACCCACAGCACCCGCTTTGCCAAGAGTTACTCTCGGCAAGGCGGGTTTTGTTTTGCATCGCGGTCAAAAGCGAACGACTCAGTCTCGCCAGGCAAACGCTGCGGCTGGTCTACGCGTGCGCTCCTCGCACGTCGCCCTTGGCGTCAGGACGTGACCGCCCACGTGCCTCGCTCGCTCCCTACTGTGCTGGGACGTACATCAGCAAACGCCTCGGGAAACCACAGTCCGACCGCGGCGTCGAATAAACGTCGCGTCGAGACGTCGACCTTATCGGCAGCCAGTTTGTCGTAAAGGCGAGCCGTCAGCGCCTGTCCCTCGGGCCAGCGCACCGCCGCGAGCATGGCGGCGTCAGCCCACAGCTCGTACAGCCGGGCCCGGGTCATTCCCTTGCGCATCGCCAGGATGCGCACCGCCGTGTCAGGCTGCTGCAGACGGATGCGAGCGACTTCGGCGTGCTGCTCGCCGCCGTCAATGGCGAGCTGTTCCAGCAATGCGGCAATGAACTCGGTTTGAATTTCGCTGGCACTGGGAGGCGTGCGCAACTGGCACTGGCACTGAACCCAAGATTCAACGCGCTGCACCAATCGCGGCCGGAAGCGAACGGACAAATGCGGATTGGCATCGACCTGCTCGAGAATTCCCGCCAGGTTCTCGAAGATTTCCAGCACGGCGGCGACCCGCTTGGCGCCATGCGTGCGCAAGGCGCGAATTTCGGCCAGCGAAAGGTCGAGATAGCTGGACAGCCGCACGTTCCACAGCGTGCGAGGCAAGTGCTGCAAGCTGCGAGCCAAATGGCCTAACGTCTCGTCCTGCAGGCCGTGGCGAGCGACGCTCTGGCGCCAGCGAGACCAAAGCGCTTCGGAGACTTCCCTCGACGGAACACTTGCCCGTCGGGGCTCGGGTCCCGGAAAGTCCGGCGGGGCTGCGGTGGGGAGCGATTCCTGGCTGACCCGTTCCAGTAAGCGCACCAGCGAGGCGATCTTTTTGGGGCCCACGCCCGGGGTCGAATAGAGTTCGATAAACGGCGTATCGAGCAGTTCTCGCACCGGCCGGCCCACGAATGCCAACGGCAGATGGCGATCGTTCGACTTTGCCCAAAACGCGAGGGGATTGGACAATCGATCCGTAAACTGGGGTTCGAGCAGTCTTTTTCGCTCGCGCTCAAAGCCCGTTGCCAATTGATAGCCTGCCACTATGGCAGAGGGAGTTGTATTCACGTTCCGCACTCTCTTTTTTTCGCTCAGAACTCGCCGACAGCCGCGCCGTCGGCCAGATTGCAGAGCAGAGTCAATACCGTCAGGTTGGTCGATTCGTTGATGAAATGAACCGAACCATCGGCCATCACCACGTTGCAACCCGCTGGATGCAAGCTGCCGGACATGCCCCACGAGGCGACCCGCCCCGGCAAGTAGGTGCTGGAGGTGGAACCATAAGTCCAGCAATTGATCGGGCCGCCGCACAGCGCCATCATCGGAAAATTGTTGAGGTTGTCGTACAACGTCACGCCGTTCATCACCCAGGCCCGATATCCCCCAGCGTTGCCGCCGCCGTTGTAGACCATCAAGGGCGTCTCGATGAACGCCGGCGTGTTGCTGGTCCCGTCGCGGGCGCCGGCGAACCTGCTGTCGCTGGTCTTACCGAACAGGGCGCGGTATTGCATTTTGGTGTTGTTCGAGTAACAAGTCTTCCAGCCGTTGATGGCGATGGAGAACTCCATTGTCGGCTTGGTGCTGAATTCAGGTGACGCTCAGGGGGGCAGGCAGAGCACGGATGGGAAGGCGCCGCTTTGGCTCCATCTCGCCGACTGTCTGTACCGCAGACTGCAGCCAGCGCGCCGGATCGGGGGCTTGGCGTCAAAGCTTCCTCCAGACCATCTCCTCATGCATCTTGCGAGGCGTGACTAATGCAGGAAACATGCCAGTTTGCCGGCCCAGGAATTCTCAGATGGGTGACGTCCGCGTGCCCGCAACGCACCGAAGTCTATAAAAGCCGTGAGGTTTCTGTCTTTTTCTCCTTTCGCGATTCACGGCGAAAAAACTTTCTCCCCGCGCGATGGCCAGCCGCGATTGCCTAACTCCTGCGCAGCGACTTGCTCGAATTTCGTCTCGGCAAACGAAAGAGCTGCCGGCGCCGTGCTTTACCTGTTTCGCGATTCTCCGCGCCTGCCTGTATTCCAAAACCTCGATCGGTTTTTTTAATTTCCCTGCAATTTTCGCGGGTTGCTGGCGAACTCTGGCAGGAGCGATTAAACAGGTAGGGGTATCGCCAGCCGCCAGCCGTTCGGTCTCGAGGCCCCCAGTCAACTCAAAGCAGGACGATTAGCAATGAAGACGACCCTCTCTGCTCATGCGCGAACCGTGGCGATTGTCCTTGCCGTGTGCCTCGTCGGGGCTGCCACGACGCTTGCTTCTCCGCTGTGCCTTCCGCCCGGTCCCGCCGACGCCGGCGTGATGCGTGCCGCCCCGGAAGAGTGCCTGTTCTATCTCGGCTGGAACGGCGCGGGCAAAGCCGATGCAAACAGTCAGAACCAGACGGAACAGTTACTGGCTGAAGAAGAAGTGCAGACGTTCATTTCTGAGATTGACCGTCAAGTCACTGCGCTGGCCCAGCAAATGCTGCGCAGCAATCCCATGGCCGCGGCGTTTGCCGATGATCTGCCGGCGATTGTCAAAGGCGTGCTGACCCGGCCGGCGGCGCTGTATGTGTCGAAAGCGGGGATCGGGCCAATGGGGCCCGACATGCAGGCAGGACTGATTGTCAACACCGGCGATATGCAGCCGGTCTTCGCCAAGGCGGTGGCGCAGCTCGAAGCGATGGCGCTGGCCGGTTTGCCGCCTGGCACGCAACTTCAAGAGGTCGACGCCGGCGGCGCCAAGTTGCACCGCGCTCCGCTGCCGCCCAACATGCCAGTCGTGGTGTGGGGCTTCAAGGACAGTTACTTTCTGATCAGCGTCGGCGCCGACGCTGGTCAGGAACTGCTCGCTCGTCTGGCTTCCGGTTCGCCGCCGGCGTGGCTTGCCGAAGCGCAGGAGAAGGCCGGCATCGATCGTCCCGGCAGGACCTGGTACGTCAATGTCGCCGGAATCCTGCAAGCCGCGGCGCCGTTTCTTGCCGATCCCAAACTCGCCGGCGCGCTTGACGCACTCGGCGTGCGAAGCATCAACCATCTCAGCAGCGTCAGCGGCTTCGACGGCACGGGCATGGCATCGAAAACGGTCGTCGCGCTCGCAGGCCAGCCAAAAGGCGTGTTCGCCGCCCTGGACGGCGAGGGGCTGACCGCGGCCGACCTGCAGCCGATCCCTCAGGACGTCAACTTTGCCGTCGCGGCGCGGCTGGATCTGGCTAACGTGTTGAAGCAGGTTTTGGAAACGGTCGCCAATATCGATCCCGGCGCCCGCGATGAGGCCGATCGCGGCTTGGAGCAACTCGATGCCCAGCTCGGCTTCAGCCTGACGGATGATCTGCTGGCCGTACTGGGCGACGCGTGGTGCATTTATGCCGCGGCAGCGGAGGCCGCGGCAGACGCTGACGCTCCGGCTGCAAGCAATGTGACGCTGTCGGTGACGGTCCGCGACCGCAGTCAATTCGAGCAGGCTTACCAGGCCTTGATCGAACGCTTGCGGGAAGAGGGCGAAAAAAGCGATGGCAAGTGGGCGGTCAAGGAATCGAAGTATCGCGGCCAGGACGTGTACTACGTTCGTCTCAAGCTGCCGCAAGCGGCCGCCTCGCCGTCGCCGCTGCCATTCGACTTGAATTCCGCGGGCGCCGGTCTGATGCCGTGCTGGTGCCTGACCGACGAGCGGTTGACGATCTGTTCCACGCCGAAGGCCTTGAAGACCGCTTTGACTCGCGATCCCGACGCTCCGTCGTTGGCGGCGCGAGACGAATTGGCCGGCCGGTTCGACGGCGGCAGCGGTCCGCGGGCGGTGACCTATTCCGACACGGCCGCGGGCCTGCGGGTCAGTTATCCGCAGTTGCAAGCGCTGCTGCCGCTGGCTTCGGCGGGAATTGCCAGCGCGGGGTTGAATCTGCAAATCCCCGCGCTGCCTTCGCTGTCCGCCCTGGAGAGCCACGCCCGGCCTGCCGTTGTAATCTTCGAACAGACCGACGCCGGATTCGCGGCGGAAAGTCATCAGACGGTGCCGATCGTCAATTCGCAATCGATGGCCACGTCGGGCGCTGCAATTGCCTTGGTGTTGCCGGCGGTGCAGGCGGCGCGTACAGCGGCGCGGCGTTCGCAGTCCATGAACAACCTCAGGCAGATCGCGCTGGCGATGCACAACTACGCAGATGTCAATAAGGGCTTTCCGGCGGCTGCGTCTTACGATGATCAAGGGCAACCGCTCTTGAGTTGGCGAGTACACATCTTGCCGTTCATCGAGCAACGGCCGCTCTATGAAGCATTTCATCTCGACGAACCTTGGGACAGCGAGCATAACAAAATGTTGATCGCCCGCATGCCGGCCGTGTATCAAAATCCGAACCTCGCTCTTGAAGCGGGCCAGACCAGCTACGTGGCCGTCGTCGGCGACGATGCGGCCATTCAACCGAAGAAGCCCACGACCTTTGCTGATATTACTGACGGAACCAGCAACACCCTTATGGCCGTCGAGGCAGATGCCGACCACGCGGTGATCTGGACTAAGCCAGACGACTGGTCGCCCGACGCTGACGACCCGATGGCCGGTTTATTTCGTTACCCCCGAGGGCTATTGCAAGCGCTGTTTGCCGACGGGCACGTTCAACCTATCCAGGAGACCGTTGACGCCGAAAGCTTCAAAGCCATGCTGACCCGCGCCGCGGGCGATACGGTGAACTTCGGCGACAATTAGTGCGGTGTCAGGTCCTAAGAGTTGGACTGGCAATTTCAAGTAGCGCGGGCGCCAGGCGGCAGAGCGAAGCGATGCCCCAGAAAAGCGAGGCTCCGCCGAGGCACAGCGCCACCTCCCCGCTACCCCAAAGTCGAGTCGTGACAAACCGCTAGCCTCTCCGCGGCTCTTCGGACAAGTATCGGTTATCATGTTGAGAAGCCCTTGATGCCGGGCGACGAGCGGCCGCTGATTGCGTCGGCAACGTGGCTGTCCGTGCGTTCGCCCAGCTCGTCCGCCATCGCGTTTCTCGGATGTCGTGGACAAGAGGGGATAGCCCATAGGATGGTTCTCATGCTGTCAAGCTTCGCACGGAAGTCAGCGGTCTTCACTTTTGCGATCGTGCTGGCAGCTTGCTGCTCGGGGCGGAGACCGGCCGAGGCCATGGCACAGGAGACTCCCAAGGCGACCAACGGCCGGCTCTCCGACGCGCAGGCCAAAGCCCTGGCCTTGAATGCTCATGCCGAAGCCGCGGCGATGGATCGTCTGCCGAGGCTCTTTTACGAGGTCAAGTCGGGCAATGGCGACGTCGCTACGATGCGCAATCGGGAAGCGTGCTCAATCGAAGGACTCAAAGAAGCGCTCGATGGTCCCGTCGCAGAGCCAGACTGGTATCAATGGAACGTCACTCTGGCATGGACGGAGAAAGTCGCTCTCTGGAGCACGGGGGAACGCGAAGGCCGGCGCCTTGGCAGCGAGGAAGTTTGGCGAAGAGACCTGGTTTGGACCAAAGAACTGGCCTTCGGGCGTACTGAAAGCGCCAACGCGCCGGCCCGCTTCCTGTATGCGCAGACGCCGGACGATCTCTGGGAAGGATCGCTGAGGAGTCTCGCTTACTTGCGAGTATCGCCGCATCGCTTTTGGTGGGCGATGAGCGATCATCACGACGACAATATCAGCCTGGTTCCTCCTGCGCAGGCGGACTATCGGTTTGTCGCGACGGAAGCATTCGACGATGAACTTTGCGATATCGTCGAATCTTCCAGCCGCGCGGAACGGCTTTGGATCGGCCGCAAATCGGGACGCCTTCACGGCGTGCTGACGTTTCGCTACCGCGGCGACGGCCCGGATCAACCGTTTTACCAGCACCCTCGCGTGCAAAAGATCGCCGGCAGGGCCTTCGCCACATATCAGGAATTCGGTGCATGGCATTTGGGAGACATAATCTCGTCCCAGCAGAAGACCGACATTGCACGCGCCTGGTCGGAGCTCTACTTCGACGACTTCGGACCGAACGAACTGATTCGCTTTCGAGATTACCGCGAAGTCGCTCCCGGCGTCTGGATTCCGTTTCGCGAGGATCGCGCTTTCACCCACCCGGCCGAAGCTGACCGAAAGCGGCATAAATACATTCATCTCTGGAACGAGGTGCAAGAGGCGCGGACGGACATGGGACTGTCCAAGCGCGTGGAAGCCTTGCGGCCGCGTGAAGGCCAACGAGTTGTAGACCGGCGATTCGGAGTCGAGCTTGACTATTGGTACAAGCCGGAACGCACGCAAAGCGAGATTCTGGCTTTGCTGGACGCCGCGAGGCAGAAACAGCCAGTGAATGCCTGGAACCTGCGGCGCATGATGGCGCCCATCGAAGCCCTGCTCGACAAACCGGCGCCAGCATTGCCGACTGAGGGCTGGATTGGCGGTCCTCCGCCTCGCCTGGCAGGCCGCCCCTACTTGATTCACTTTTGGGCCGCTTGGAGCGAGGCGAGCAAAAAGGAATTGCCGGCGCTCCGAGAGCTCGCCGCTCAAGGCCTGCCGGTCGTCGGCATGCACCCGGCCGGAACGTCGGCCGAAGAGCTGGGCAAAATGCTCGATGACTGGCAGGCGGGATATCCGACCTATCTCTCCTCGGCAAAGATGGACGGCGATGTTCGCAAGATCGCCGGCTATCCCGTTGCGGTCATCCCTTATTGTCTCCTCGTCGATCGCAAAGGCCGCGTTGCGGCTCACGGTTCGCTCAAACCCGAGTTGGTCGATAAACTGCGCGCCTTGCTGCAAGCTGGCGAGTAAGGCCGCAACGAGCTCCGCAAACCAAGGCTGCCAGCGACATCCAGTCCTCGTGAGTCGCCTTGGTCGGTCCGAGAAACATTGTAGTACTGCGGTTATCCCCTTCTGCCTGGTCACGTCATGAATCCGATTAAACAAGCGGCGTTTGAGCTGCGGTTCGATGACCTGAAGGAATTGGTCCGCGCCGGCGGCGACCTTCACGGCGCGCTGTTAGCGGCGAGCTCGGCCCATGACGCGGACCCAAAGCTTCAGGTGCGCGTGATTCGTTATCTGCTCCAGCGCGGAGCGGACGTCAACGAGACGGACAAGAACGGCGTCACGCCGTTACACCGCGCCGTGCGGTTTCGGAGTCCTGCCGCCGTCAAGGAACTCATCGCCCAGGGCGCCGACGTGAATGCCGTCGACAAGAAGAGCCGATCGACTCCGCTGCACCGCGCCGTCACGAACACCGGCGCGCCGGCGACGGCGGGAAAGGCCGACCGCGCCGCGGAGATTGCCCGGCTGTTGTTGGCAGGCGGCGCCAATCCGCGCGTCAAGAACAAGAGCGGAAAGACGCCGAGCGATTATGCCAAGAACCCGCAACTGCAAGACGCCTTGAGCAGTCGCCGCCCAGGCAAACGCCCAAGTTGAGGCGTTCCTTGTAGCGGAAGTCGTGAAGCTTCCGTGCGACGGCCAGCGAGCCCATCCCCCGGACCAACAATCGAAATCTCGCCCGCAGTTGCCGGCCGCCAGAGTTCCCATTTCTCTGCCTCTGGGAAAGCTCAGGCGAGAGCTAGTCGCCAAAGGCGGCCAGTTTTCCCACTCGACGCTGGCCATCTTTGCGTCGAGCTCCCATTGCGCACTCTTATTCCCCATTTCGGCGGACAACGCTAGCACTTCGGGCGGATCCCGCGCCGCTGCCGGCGCGCACGTTTACCGCGCGCACCGGCGCCATTCCTCCAAGTTACTTGCGGGTTGGCTTGGCAAGAAAGCGCTCTCCGGGCTCCGGCGTTTGCCCTGGTTCGGCTAACCTCGCTCCACGTTCAACCCGGTCGCGCGGCGCAAGAGCTCGAGGTTTGCGTTGAACTGTTCGTCGCTGCTCCCCTGCCAGGCCTGCACTCGCTTGCCGGAAGCCGAACGCAGGTAAATCTTGTAGTCGCCGCCCAGCCAGGGGACGCAGGCATCGAACAGCCCCCAGATCCGATTCATGATTTCCCCCGACTTGAAAATCTGGGCGAAACTGTCGAATGGCCGGTCTTCCAGTCCCGTCTCGAGTTGCACGAACCGCTCGAGCTTCCAACGCTGCTTTCGCACGCGCACGAACAGCACGTACAGTTCGCGATGAAATCTGCCGTCGGCCAGATAGGCTTGCGGAAAGCTGCCGGTCAGCAGCCCCATCGAAACGCAGAACACGAATTTGGGCCACAGGCCGGCCGAGCCGACGAGCGCCAGCGCGCACAGCGCCCCCCAAATGATCATTCGGCGCCGGAAGTTGCGTACCGGCGCCAGCCACAGGAATTCGACTTGTTCTTTGGCTGTTGCGTTGCCGCGCGTCGGTTCGGTGGTCATGAAGCAAGCTCTCGGAGTGATTCGCCAGTCCTATCGTAACCCGCTGTATTTACGAGGCGAAATTGCCAGGCAATGCGCGGCCATTGGCCGAACCCCCTCTCAAGCGGTTATGATCATAGCGATCGTGGTTACGCCCGGCTAAAAAAGGATAACCCGCGAGTCCCCGTCTTAGCTTTCGCCGGTCGCCGACGCAGTTGATATCATGCCGCCGCGCTGATAATTCTCACAGGGATAAAGCTCATGGACATCGCCGCCGAATTCATTTCCGCCTCCGTCAACGCTTTCGAGGCCAACAAACGACTGGCGGAACGGGCCGTGGACCAGGCGCCGGAGGACAAGCTCCACGCGGCGCTGGATCCGAATACGAACTCTATCGCCGTGATCATGAAGCACGTCGCGGGGAACCTCGCCTCGCGCTGGACCGACTTTCTCACGACCGATGGCGAAAAGCCTTCACGCAACCGCGATGATGAGTTTATTGACTCCTTCGCCAGCCGGGCGGAAATATTGGCCGCCTGGGAGCGCGGCTGGGTCTGTTTGTACTCGACGCTCAATAGCCTCGCGCCGGCGGATCTGCAAAAGACCGTGGTGATCCGTGGCGAGCCGCACTCCGTGCCGCTGGCCGTCCAGCGTTCGCTGGGACACACTTGCTATCACGTGGGCCAGATCGTGCAAATCGCTCGAGTCCATGCGGGCGAGAACTGGAGTACGCTCACCATTCCCCGCGGCGGTTCGCAGCAATACAACCAGTCGCACTGGAGGCGAACATGATCGATCGCTTCGAGATCATTGCTCACGGCGCTTCGCGGCCTGACGCCGAGCACATCGTGTTCTGCGACGGCGCCGGCGGCGAGTTGTTCCGCGACGTCGCCGATCTGGAATTGAGCCATTGGCGCCCCAACCGTACGCCGGCCGAATACCGCGCCGGTACGTCGACCGAAATCTGCTTCCGCTTTGTTGACCATCCTCAACCAGGCGAGTGGACCGCGGCCGTGAATAACCATGTCGACGTTGATGGCATCTTGTCGGTGTATGCGCTCGTCTGCAGCGAGCATGCCCTGCGTCGTCGAGAGACGATCATTGCCGCCGCCGAGATGGGCGATTTCTGGGGCTGGGGCGAACCGCCGGCGCAGCGCGTGTTTCAAGGGCTTACCCGGCTGATGCGATCTGGAGGCGAAGGCCGGGCGATCTATGCCGAAGCGTTCCGCCGAATTCCGGCCCTTATCGACGGGACCGACCCGGAAACGACCGTGATCGAAGCCTCGCTGGCGCCGCTCCGCCGCGGCGCGGAGCTGGTCGAACAAGGCCGCATTGCCCGCTCGTTTCTGGGCGACCGCCTGGCGCATTACATCGTCCCGCGAGACATTGCGGGCGACGACGCGCGGGCTTCCTACGTTCCCGGCTTCAACGAGGCAATTTCTGACAAGGCTGGCCTCTGGCCGCAAGTGTTGGCTCGCAGCGACGCCGAGCGCATCAGCCTGGTCTCATTCGAGCGCGCTGGCGGCTGGTTTCACGACCTCTACTTTCCCGGCTACCAGTGGGCCGACGCCGCCGGACGCTGGTTCGTCCCTGGCATGCATTACCACGACGGCATGTCGAGTTACGATCTCGACAACCCGGGCCTGATTGCCGCCTTCGCCGAACTGCAGCGGCAAGAGACTGCGCCGGGCCAGTGGAGCCTGGGCGGCACAAACTTGCCGTTCGGCGTGGAGTTGCAGGAGCAGTTTCCGCTGGTTGGTCGTGTTCTCGATGAAGCAGGGCAAGTCGCCATCAGCCAGGTTGAGCCGGAGATCGTGGCGAGGGTGATTGGCGAGCGGTTTGGGGCGTGAGGTTGCGGCGGAGTGGGCCGCAAATTCGCTCCGGCTCGCCGCCGATCAGTCCCGTAGGGACGAAAGGTTGTAGCCAGGCGGCGTAAGCCCCTGGATCCTGGCGCCCCCACTGCTCGTCGTCAGCCCCGGCGGGGCGATAGGAAGTCTGATTCGCCTCATCGGAATGCTCCAACTTCCGCTTAGTGCGGCGCACAAGGCGCCCCATTCAATCCCACAAATATCTCGGATCGTATTCGATCCCATGTCGCTCCAATAGCGCGAGAAATTCTTCTTGAAACGACCGTCCTCGATGATGCGCGGCTTGGTTCTGAATGTAGCGTTCGACGTCAGGGACTTGCGACTTGCTGACGGTGAAGGCGCCGTACCCCGCTTGCCAGGCGAACTTCCCAATCACGAGCTTTGAGTCGCGAACCCAATTGGATGAATTCGCTTTCACCAAGCGCAGCATATCGGCGATTGCCACGCTTGCCGGCAACTTCAGCAGCAAATGCACGTGATCGGCCACGCCGCCGCTCTTGAGTAGCGTGCCGCGAGAGCCTCGTACGATGCCCCCCATGTAAGCGTACAAGTCGTCCTGCCATCTCTCGTCGATCAGCGGCTCGCGATCCTTCGTGCTGAACACGGCGTGATAAAGCAAATTGGCGTAGGTGTTTCCCATTGGAATCTGCTCCTTATTTGTGACGTGTGACGCGGTGAGAGAAGCGGCGCGACATGAACGATCAGCGGCGCCATTGTATCACGCCGCGTTCTTCGGAACCGACATCTTTGCGCCGCCCATTCCCTGTCGCCCCTGCCGGGGCTAACTGGAGCGTTGCGCCATGAAGTTCCAGGGGCTTACGCCGCCTGGCTAAAGCCTGCCGCCGCTACGCGGCTGAGGAAATCGCTGCACGCCGTTCCGGCGAGCGGGGGACGTTAGTCCCCTGGTGACGTTGATGAACCAACTGGCGCTGTCGCGCCAGCGGGGAGGAGCAAAGAAGGAGCCAAGAGCAACATGACGCCTCTGGATCGCCGCGGATCAGTCCCGTAGGGACGAAAGCCTTTAGCCAGGCGGCGTAAGCCCCTGGAACTTCATGCCGCAATCCACCGTTTAGCCCCGGCAGGGGCGACAGGGAATGAGCTGCAATGGAGACGCTAATCGCTCGTATCGCGTTGTTTTGATTGACCTCGCCATCAGGAACTGCCCCGCGTTCGGCGTCGGGTGATATTCGGCGTTCTTGCTTTTTCCTATTTCCAACATTCGATCGCCAGCCGCCGACATCGCGCTTTTGCTGCGCCGTGGAAAACGCTTGCCGCACCGTCCCGTGGGCGGTAGCATGCGCTTCGGCTATTGTGCGGGGACTACCAGGTGCGGCTGGACGGGCGGAGAGTCTTATCGCCCCGCTTTCCTTCACTCGGTTGTCGCCCTTTGGAGACGCGAACGCGATCACTCAAGCTGTCGGCGCTCGCCAGAGACCCTAGCTTCCTTGCTGATCGGGCTCTTTAACGTAGCGAGAGAACTCTCGTCGTTGCTTACATTTCAGGGGAGGATTCCAATGGCTCGCGTTCTTTGCTGGTCGTTGTTGCTCCTGTCCGCGGCGCCGGTCCGTTTGCTCGCCGGTGAGGCTGCGGATCTGCTGGGCGTGATGTACTGGACCGATCGGACTAAGGGCCTCTATCGCGCGGCGCGGGATGGGAGCGAGATTGAGTTGATTGTGCCGCGGAGGTTCATCGATTCGATCGCCGTCGATCGCAAGGGCGGCAAGCTGTATTGGACGGCGATTAACGGGCGGTTCACTCAGCTCTGGCAGGGCAACCTCGACGGCAGCGAGCAGATCATGCTGGCCGACGATCTGAAGTGGGTCGGCGACGTGGCCTTCGACCCCGTCGATAAACACGTCTACGTGAGCAGCATCGCCGAGGCCAAAGTCATTCGCTTCAATGCCGACGGCACGGAGCGAACCGATTTCCTGGTCGGCATTCACAAGCCGTCGCGGCTGTATGTCGATGTAAAACAGCGCAAGCTCTATTGGGCGGGTCACGATCAGCGCCGCATCGACTCCATCAAGCTCGATGGCAGCGATCGCCAGGCGGTGCTCGAAAACCTGCCGGGCGTCTCGTTCGCTTTCGTCATCGATCCGGTCGAGCGAAAGATCTACTGGAGCTTTCCCCGCGGCGCCATCTACCGCAG
>DASZUP010000803.1:0-19402 GCA_035547635.1 Pirellulales bacterium | reverse complement strand
AAGAACGCCGCGTAGCTCCAGAAATCACGTTGCGTCCAAGGCTCGAATGGATCGTCGTGACATTGAGCACATTCCAGCCGCATGCCAAGAAACACTCGGGCGGTGCGGGCGGCCAACTGGTCGGCGTCGAGTTTCAAGGCCGCATAGAACAACAAAGGCCCTGATTTGGCCAGCCTGCCTTCGGCCAGCAGCAGTTCGCGCACTAATTGATCATAGGGAACGTTCTTGGCGAAGCGCTCGCTGAGCCATGCCTCGAACGCCGGCACGCCGCCGAAACGCGACAGGTCGACTCCTTCGGGCAGTAAAAACGTCCGCCAGACGGCGGCCAGATGCGTGGCATGATCGCGGCTGGCCAGCAGCCGGTCCAGCAGCGCGGCGTACCTGTCCGGCGAGGCGTCGCTGAGATAATTGCGCACCTCGTTGACCGTGGGCGTGCGGCCGGTCAGGTCGAGGTACGCGCGCCGCAGCAGTTCTTCGTCGCTGGCCGGCGCTGCAGGTTCGATCCCTTGCTCTCGCCACAATGCTTGCAAGGTGGCGTTAATTCGCTCGACGGTCTCTTCGTCGGTCAGTTTGGAGGCGGCGACCGGCGACCAGCCCAGACTGGCTGCGCCGGCCAAGGTCGACGCGGGCAACCCGTCCCTGGCTTTTTCCGCTGCGGTCGCGGTCGCTCCGGCAGTTGCGGCCGTCGTTGTCGCCGCCAAAGCGCTGTCTGCGGCTTCGTCGCCTTCCGTCTTCAGGCCGGTTGCAGCAGCCGCGACGGACGCCGAAAACGAATTGATGTCGACATCGACCACCGGCAGTTCCGCCGGAAAGCTGCGGCGAACGAGCTCAGCGGGCCCGGCGGCCGGATAGGAAATCGCCAGTGCCCGCACGGCGCCGTCAGCGGTCGTGACGCGGGCGTTCCTTGGCAGTTTTGACGCAGGATCCAGCGTGATTGCCAGCTTGACCGCTTCCGAGGGACTGTCCCCGGCAAGCTTCACTCGCAGCTCGATGGCGTCGCCGCGCGGCTCGGCGCTTTCTTCGACGACGCGCAGCTTGGAGAGTTGCAGCCCCGCTGCGTCGATGCCGGCGGCATCGAGCAGGAAAGAAATCACCAGCCGGTCGCGCTGGGCGGAAGTCGCCGATGCGTCAAGCCGGCCGCGTCGAACGCGAGCTTCTGCAGTCCGGCGCTCGAGCACGAAGCCCTGTCCGAAATCGAACAGCCGGGCGACGCCGCGCGCTTCACGGCCCAGCAGGTTTTCAGGGACAGATAGCCAGCGAGAACCCGGTTCGGCTCCTGCGCCGGCAATCTGCACCACGGCTTGCCGGCTGAGGGCTTCGACCATTTCCGCCCAACCGTAAGCCACCCCGTGGCTGCGCAGCGCAACCGCCAGCATCAGCGCCGCGGCGACGCAGGCGGCAATCGGCCACGATTTCAGCGAACGCATGCCGCGTTCGGAAATCCGCAGCAAGCGACCGCGATCCTGACTTAGCTGAGCCGGCGAGACCTGCCACTCCTGGGCCACGGCCGCGTCCAATCGCTTGCGCAGCGAACGCGGCAAGGGGGGCGCAGCGTAGGCGTCGCAGAGCAATTGCTCGATCTGGGCATCGACCGCCGCGGACGGCTGGCCGCTCGGTTCCCCTGGCTCTTGCTTCATTGCATCGCTCATGTCACGGGGTTGTGCGAGACGTTTGCCGGATGGGTTCAACCGGATCGCTATCCTTTTTTTTGAGCCGCTCCCGGAATTCGTTGCGAGCGCGAAACAGAATCGACTCGACGGCCTTTTCCTTCGCGCCCCAACGACGGGCAATCTCGCGAACACTGAGCTTGTCGAGATACTTCCATTCCAGGGCGATGCGGTACTGGTCAGGCAATTGATCCATGACCTGCCGCACCTCCGCTCGCCGCTCCTCGCGTTCCTTACGCTTTACCGGATCGCCCGAGTCGTCGGCCTCCGGCGAATTATGGCGAACCTCGTCCACCAGACGCCGAACCCGCGCCGTCGCCCGAAAATAATCCTGCACCTTGTTCGTCGCGACCGTTCGCAGCCACGCGCCCGGGTTCACGATCGACGCCGCGTCGCCCGCCCGGTCCACGGCTTGTATAAACGCCAGCATCGTTTCCGCGACGATATCTTCCGCCACGTGCGGATCGCCGTCGACGCGGGTACAGACGTATCTCCACAGTGACGGCAAGTAGCGATCGCACGCCCGACGGAACTCCGCCGGGTCGTGTTCTCGGAGACCTCGCACGAGATCGGAATCGCTCAAGGGTGGCCTCTGCGGTGCATACGACCCTCTTTTCCCCCGCTCGTCCCCTTGACCGCTCGATCTAGAGTCGCTTGTCGTCCGGAATTCACGTCAAAAAAAATCCGAAACAGCGCTGGCCGCCAGTCGGATTGCGTGTGATAACCCTCTGCAGTTGTTAAGCTTATGCCCAGCAAGGTCGCCCGCAAAGCATTTTCTTCCCGGCAGCCGCAGCATGGCAATGACGCCGCCTGAAGAGCAGAGTCAACAGGCGGAAACCAGGTTTCTTCGAAAATGGGCGAATGAATATGGCGGTTCAGGCGACAATGGTGTGTTGAGCTGCGCGCAGTGCGACGAGCCGGGCGCCGGTAGGTGAGTGGCAATGAGTAAGACAGCGACGATGCAATGCGAGCGACGCACGACGGCGGCCTCGAGTCACAAGTCTCGTCGTCCTTCGGCGCAGCGGCCATGCCCTCTGGCTGCTCTCGCGCTCGCATTTGCCGTGGCGAGTGGCGGCGGCCAGGCCCGCGGAGAAGCGGCGCCAGCCCGCGAGGCTGCGACTTCGGGGGCCGTAGAATTGCAGACCATTGAAAAGAGGCTCCGCGACAAGCCCACGGCGGCGGAGGCCGCGGCGTTGCTGCCTGCACTCGTCGACGCCGTACAGACGGATCAGTTTGAGGCAATTCCCTTACTCGAACAGGCCTTGGAACAGGCCGCGCCGGGCGCGGTCGAAAGGCATGACTGGCCGTCGGTCGCCGAGGCGTTGAAGACCGCGGCGCGAGCCCGCTTCGAACAGATCGAAACTGATAAAGCCGGGCGGCATTTGCAAACGCTGCTGGCGCTCTATCGAGACGTCGCCGACGCGCGCAGCCACGACGCCGACGGGCCGTGGCGCCGGCTGCGGCAGATTCATGAGGTAACAGCCGAATATCTCCGCGGCGAGCAGACGTCCGAGGCGCTGGCGGTGCTGGCGGAGGGCGCCGATCTCGATTTGCCGTATCGCCACGAATTGGACGACGGCCGGGCGGCGCTGGCCGGCGCCTTGAATCGGAGACTTGTGCAACTTTCCGCCGATGAGCGATACGAACTGCTTTACGCTTGGACGATGCCGACGCAATCGCGCCGCACGCTGCGAGTGTTCTCGTCGCTGGCGCCAGTCGAAGCGCCGCCCGCGGCATTTGCGCGAGCGCTGGGCGAACGCCCTCGCTCCGACTCGTTTCCGATCGCGGAGATCGGCGGCGTCCCCGGCTTGTTCAGCACTGCCTGGTCGCTGATCTCGGCTGCCGCCGAGACGGGCCGCTTGCGAGGCTTGACCTCCGAGTTGCAAACAGCCGCCGACGAAAAGCTGCCGCATGCCGAGTTCGCATTGCTGCTGGCAAAGATCGCCGCCGTCGATGCTGCAAATGGCGAAGATCTGGCCGCGGAGCTGCTCAAATTCGTCGCGTCCTTGGCCGAGGCGCCGGCGGACAATCCGGGCGAATCGCAAGCCAACGGCGCGGACGATCTATCTTCTTTACTGCTCGCCGCCGCCTGCCTGAGCCGCGAGCCGTCGCGGTCGGCGGGCGGACAGCTTTTAGACGCCTTGACGGAGTCGGCTGCGCAGCAACGGCCGACGCCGATGCTGCGGCGCGCCCGGGCCGTGGCGATGCTCAAACGCGTTGCCGATGCTGCGCCGCGCTGGCTGGATGATCCCAATCTCGCATTCTGGCTGCCAACCGCCGCCGAGTCTGCCGAAGACGCCGCCCGCACAGCGGCCGGCGCGATCTGGCTTGCGCACGAAGACCACATTTTTCATCTGGCCGGTCAACGGCACGATTACCTGTGTTTTCGTTACCCATTGTCCGGCGAGTTCCAGTTCCGCGTCGACGTCCAGGAAGGCGTCCAGACGGGCGGAGGCCTGGCGTTGGGGGGACTGAGCTTCGGCATCGAAGCTGCGCAATTAGCCGCCCGCGTCGGCAACCTCGATCTGATCCAAGAACGGCTGCGGCCGTTCCCGTTTGTTCGCCAGGAGGCATGGCCGACGTTTCAACGCCTGGAAATCAGCTCGAATGGGCGTACGATGCAGTTCCGCTGCAACGGCCATCCGGCCTGGAGCGAGATGCCGGCAGACCTGGGCAGTCCCTGGCTGGCGCTGCGCTGCGGCGCGGATCGGGTCACGGCGTTTCGGAACCTGCATCTTATTGGAGAGCCAGCTATTCCGCGGCAAGTGGAGCTTTGCGCGGGCGACTCGCTGCGGGGCTGGTTCTCGCACTACTATCCGGCCGCCGTCTCAACGAGCGTGCCGCTTGGCGGCGTTCCGCTTGCCGAACGCACTCCTGCCAGCGGCTTTGATTGGTCCGCCCAACAGGGCGAGATTCACGGCGCGCAGCGGCCCGACCACACGGCGCCGCTGCCCAGCCGTTTGACGTACTTTCGCCCGCTGGCCGACGGCGAAACGCTCGACTATGAATTCTTCTACGAGCCGGGGAAGTCGACCGTGCATCCGACGTTAGGAAGGCTGGCATTCCTGCTCGACCCGGGCGGCGTGCAGGTGCATTGGCTGACCAGCGGCGCGAAAGAGTGGACGGGGTTGGATGAGAGCAACGCCATCCTCGAACCGCTGAATCGGCGCGGTCCCAAGCCCCTGCCGCTGAAGATTTCCGATTGGAACCGCGTGACGATCTCGCTGGCCAAAGGCACGGCGACGATTGCGCTCAATGGCACGGCGATTTACGTCCGCAAGCTCGAGGCCGAGAACCCGCGAACGTTCAGCTTTTATCACGATCGGCGCCGGACGGCCGCGCGCATCCGCAAGGTCATTTTGCAAGGCGACTGGCCGGAACGTCTTACGGAGCAACAGCTAGCCAGTCTGACGGCGCCGCGTGATGCGGCGCTTGCCGGCGCGATGCGGCCGGCGCTCGGGGCCATCTTCTCCGAGCGGCATGTGCCCGACTCGGCCTTGTTTGCTCACCGTCGAGCTGCCGCGCTGCCGCCGGAAGCCAGGTACGCCTGGCTCGCCGACTGGGTCTTGCCGGGCGAAGACCACGCCGGGCTGCGACTGGCGCTCGACTTTACGCCGACGCATCCCGCGCCGCCGGTTGCCGATGACAGCCCGCTGGATGTGCAGCGAGTGGCGCAAGCGGAGCAATCCGGCGATTCGCGAATTCAAACGGGCGGCAACCTTGTCGCTCCGGCGTTGGAGCTGGTCGAGGTCGCACAGCGCCTTGGCAAGCTCGATGAGGTCCGCCGCCGCGTCGAGCAGGCGCCGCAAACGGACGATTGGTCGCGCCGCGCGCGGCTGGCGATGCTGGCGATCGTCGACATGGCCCGTGAACAGCCGAATGCCGCCAATGAATCGCTCGACAAACTGTTGGCCCTGCTGGAAGCCGGAGATCACACCGACTTCTCCCAGCGCTGGCCCGAGACGCTGGCTACGCACGCTGCACTGTTCAATCTGGCGACCCGCAACGCCGGACGCAATCTGGCGTACCACCTGTTGCTGCGTCAGTTGCGCGGCGGGCCTGACGGGGGCAGCGACGCCTGGCGGCGGTACATGGCGGGGCTCGTCGGGCTCATCGAGCACCTCGATCTGGCAAATCGCGAGGATGATGCATTGCAGCCTTTCGCAGCCGATCCGCAACTGCGCCAGTGGCGGCCCGCCAGCCGCACGACGGCCCAGAGCCGGGGGCTCGGCTTTCCGCCGTGTCGTTATCATGGGACGGCCGCTGAGGCGCGCGTGGAGCACCTTGTCGGCCACAATCTGGACTACTTGTATTTCCAGAGTCCGCTGCGCGGCGACTTCGAAGCGGAATACGACGTTCCCGGCTTCGGCTGGCGCGATACTCAACTGGTGATCGGCGGTTGGTGGGTCTCGCCGATTTACGATCTGAAGACGTATGCACACGGCACATATCGCAGCGAAGCGCCGCGCCGCTCAATCGTCCCCCCTCTGACGAAGCCCGGCCTCCTGATTCACTCCCGCACGGTGGCCCGCCAGGGAGCGAGCCAGAGCTTCGCCAATGGCCGCTTGCTCCACACGCAGCGTTTGTCAGATCATTGCGACCCTTGGCTCGCAATTCGGAACATCGGGCGATTCTCCGGAAGCGCGGAAAACGTGCGGCTCACCGGTCGTCCGGAGATACCGGAAGAACTTTGTCTGAGCGATCATGAAGGCCTCACCGGCTGGTCGTCCTATTACGAAGGCATGCCGGGCGGGCCCAATGCATGGCAGGCGCAAGGCGACTTGTCTGACGGCGGCTCGATCATCGGCAGCCGGGCGCCTGAATTGGCGGGTACGTTCGCGGAGAGCGTGTTTGTCTATCACCGGCCGATGTTTGAAGACGGCGTGATCGAGTACGAATTCTATTGCCGCCCGGGCGAAATCGGCTGCCATCCCGCGCTCGACCGGCTGGCATTTTTGCTGGAGCCGACCGGGGTGCGCATTCACTGGATCACCGACGGCGCGTACGATCGCACGCAGCAGGCCGCCGACCATTCCGTCGCAGAAACCGACTGCCGCCGCGGCCCCGAACGGCTGCCGTTGGAAAGCGAAGCGTGGAACCGGCTGGCCCTGGAAGCGAAGGGGGACGTCGTCCGCTTGCGGCTCAATGGGCAGCTCGTTTACGAGCGGAAGCTGGAGCCGAGCAACCAGCGGACGTTTGGCCTGTTTCACTACGCGGACCAGACGCAGGCCTTGGTCCGCCGGGTGATGTGGCGCGGCGCGTGGCCCCGCGAATTGCCTCCCGTTTCCGAGCAGGAATTGGCGGGCAAATACGGCGACTTTCTCGACGCGCGGCGGGCCGAACTGCCGGCGACGTTCGAACACGACTTTGCTCGCCAGGGCTTTCCGCTTGATCAGTTCACGGTCCGTGAAGGCGGAAACTTCGCGGACCTGTCGCCGCAACCCGACGGCTTGCACGTCGGCTGCAGCGGTCCGGATGGTTACCGTCGAGCGACCATTGCGCCGCAATTGACGATCGAGGGCGACTTCGATGTCATGGTTTCTTACGAACGCTTTGCAGGAGCGCCGGCAAACAATACGACAGCGTCTCTGATTCTGCAAGCGGCCATCGACAAGCCGGCGCTGAAGGAATTCATGCTTTACCGCCGCGTTTTGGGACGCGAGGACGGCTTGCGAGACCAGGTCCTGTTGGCGTCGACGGCCTGGCGCGAAGGCGCCGAGACACGCCGCGAATTCACCAACGGCGGCGCGTTCGAAGCGACGTCCGGTCGGCTGCGGCTGGCGCGGCGAGACGACATGATCTATTTTCTGGCCGCTGAAGGCGATTCGCCGCATTTCCGTCTGATCCATACCAAGCGCGGCGCCGCGGACGCGTTGGCGGTCGACGGACTGCGGCTCATGGCTCAAGTCAAGGCGCCGGGCCGCGTTGACGTGGTCTGGACAAAGCTGGTCGTGCGGGCCGAGCGACTCAGCGGACTGGCCGTTGAGAACTCGGCGGAGCTCGTGAAACAGCTTGACCGGCGTCGTGACGCGCTTGCCGGCCGCTTCCTGCACGATTTTACGCACGAGGAATTGACGGTCGAAAAGTTCCACCGCTGGGGCTTCGAGCCCGTCGCCCTGCCGCAGCCCGGCGGCCTGCAGATTGCCGCGGAAGGCGACGACGCCTGGCGATCGGTCGGGCTGGCTCCGCACGTCGTCCTCAGCGGGGACTTCGACATTGCGGCTGATATCGCGGGCGTCAGGTTCGACCCGCCGAAGCCGGGCGAGAATTCGGCGGTCTACTTGCAAGTTGAGCTGCCCGCCGAGTCGAGCCTTCAATACAGCTTAATCTTGCTCGAATACGAGAACGGCCGACGAGAACTTGTCGCGCAGCTTCGGCGGCAGACGGCCAACGGGAGCTTCGAGAACTCGACGCAGCGCCGGGAGACTTCGGCGGCTCTGCAAAGGCTGCGCATAGCTCGCCGCGGCGAACAGATGCTGTTTCTCTACTCCGACGACCTCTCGCAGCACGATGGCCTGTTGGCTCGCTTCGACGTTTCCGACGTCGACGTCGCCGACCCGGGCGTCCGGTTGTTTCTGCATGCCGGCGGCGCCGGAAAAAAGGCCGAAGTCCGCGTCAAGCGGCTGAGCATTCACAGCGAACGAGCGACAATCACGCCCGCCGTCTCGCCGCCGGCCGCCGAGTGAGACACGGTCCGGCTTGCCGCAACGGCGCGCTGCCGCTGACGTTGTTGCTCGACGGAAAGCGTCTGGCCAAGCGGCGCCCTTGAAGACCGTTGCTTCGCAGCCGCACGGACATTGTTGCAGTAGCGGAACCGGACTTGTAATAATGCGGGCGAAGCAACATCTTCCTTTCTCTGCAGCGGCGCATCGCATGATCTTCAGGCTATCCACGGCGATTTTGACGCTGGCCATCGCGGCAGCGGCGGCCGCACGGGCGGAAGATTCGGTCAACGGGCCGAACGCAGGCGATGGGCAGTCGATTCGCTCGGCGGTCGGCCGGGGTCTGGCAGGCGCGACGAAGGCCGCTGGCCGCTATCCGGATAACCAGAGTTGCTTTTCCTGTCATCATCAAACGCTGCCGCTGCTGGCAGCGGTAACGGCTCGCGACCACGGCCTGGCCATCGACGAAAAGCTGCTCCCTGCGCAGAGAGAATTTGCGCAAGCCTCGTTTCACGATGACCTCGACGACCTTCGGGCGGGCCGCGGAATCGGCGGCCGCGCGATGACGGTTGGCTATGGGCTCTGGGCGCTGCGACTCGCCGAGGCGCCGGCCGATGAAACGACGGAAGCGATGATCGCCTACCTGCTCAAAACACAGCACGACGACGGCCACTGGTCGCGGCAAACCAGCCGCCCGCCGCTGGAAGATTCGAACGTCACCTGCACCACGCTGGCAATCTACGGCCTGCAAAAGTACACCGCGGATTCGCAGCGCCCGGCGGCCAAGGCGAGCATCGAGAAGGCCGCTCGTTGGCTCGAGAAGTCGCCGTTGGAATGCCAGGAGGACCGTTGCTTCCGCCTCTGGTCGCTGCGCCTGCTCGGCGCGCCGGACCAGCAAATTGCAGGCCTCCGGCAGGCGGTGCTTGGCGCCCAGCGCGACGATGGCGGCTGGGCGCAGACCGACGACATGGAAAGCGATGCGTACGCGACGGGCCAGACGCTTTGGATTCTGCAAACGACCGGTTCTGATCCTGCCAGCGAGGCGTATCGGCGCGGCGTCAAGTACTTGCTTTCGACGCAGTGCGAAGACGGGTCGTGGTTCGTGCGTTCTCGCTCCAAGCCGGTTCAACCCTATTTCGACAACGGCGACGCGCACGGCAAGCACCAGTTTATCTCTACGCCCGCCGCCTGCTGGGCCGTCGCGGCGCTGTCGGCAGCGATCGTAAACGACAATTCTAGCGCTGGACGTTAAGGGCTGGCCTAATTCCGTTGACGGACGGCGAGTGAGGCGATGAAGGCAGAACCTGAGCCTGATGAAAGCGCGGCCTTGGAAACAGGAAATGCAGCAGATGCTCAGCGCGACGCGAGATGTTCCTGTTGCGGCCTGCCGCAGCCCGCCAGACTGAGTCAGGCCCCGTTCGCGCTGCTGCTTGCGGTTGCACGTCTGGTGATCGCGGCGGGCGCCGCGATTGCGCTAGCGGCGATCGTCGTTTACCTGTTTCGCACGGGTTGGCGCCGGCTCGCTACGGGCGAGCTGTGGGCGCTGTTCGCCACGTTCGTGCTGTCGATCGGCGTGCTGCTGCTTTATGAGATCCGCGACGCCTTGCTCGGTCGTCAGATGGAATCGCAAGCCGGCCGTCGACGCCCCCACCTCGTCGCCGTTCCTTCGGTGAAGCTAACGTCAGAAGCATGGCAAGCCATCGGCGCCCTTGCGTATCGCGTGTGGCGGCCTTTCCAAGCAGAGCGCGACCGATTGTTGCTCGACCATCTCGCCATGCATGAGCAGCGTGAGTTGCTCGACCGCTTGGCGGCCATACCGCTCTGCTTCGTAGCAACGACGTTGGCGCCGGTGGTGATTTCCTTCATCTTCTTGTCGCCGACGGCCGTCTGTATTGGCGCCACCGCCATTGCCGCGAACCTGTTCGTTCTCGACTGGTTCAAGAAGCGGCACAAGCGGTGGCTCTATGCAACAAGCTACGCCCGCGAGCATGCCATCCAGCCGGTTAGCGAACCGCAGTCGGCATTTGATGATGCTTGAAAGCCGCGGCATGAGAATTGGCCTCGTTTTTTCCCGCAATACTTTCAGGTCAGTTCGCAGAGTCGCGGGATTGTTCCCGTCGCTACGCAATGAGCGCAGCGGGCAACGCCGTTCTGAGCGGGTCGGCGTCGGCGGCGCAAAAGCCGAGATGCAGATGCCGGCGCCAGCCTTCGGCGTACTCGAAACGGCCTGACAGGCGGCCGACGTCGCGCATCAAATCTCGCATCGTCTGCAGGTAAGAATCGAGCCCCTGGCTCTCGTCCAACCAGCGTTTCTGGCTGCGATGACAAGCCAGCATGGCAACTTTCTGCTCCAGGCAGCCGGTTACGTCGACGAACAGCCCGGGCGTGACCGGTTCGCCCAGCGGCGTGCAGTTGCCGTGTGGCTGCGCGTGGTAGATAGTCACCGGCTGATCGACGGTCGGCGTCGGCGGATCGACCGGGAAATTCGGCATGCCGCGGCAGAACGCCGCCGTGACGGCCAGCCGGCAGGCATTCGTGTGGTCTTCCATGTAGTCGGCCGGCGAGTGGACCAGCAGAATCTCGGGCGCCACCTCGCGAAGTATCGCACCCAGCCGCGCCAGGGTCGGCTTGTCGTAAAAGATCTCCAGGTCGTTCGTCAGGCTCTCGTGAAACTCGGCGCCGATCGCTTGGCAGGCGTCGATTGCTTCCTGCCGGCGAATGCGGGCCGTCGTCGCCGCGTCCTGCTCGGTTGAACCACAACAGCCGTTGGCGATATTCATGTAATGAATCTCGTAACCGGCGTCGCGAAGATGGATCAACGTGCCGGCCATGACGAATTCAATATCGTCGGGATGAGCGGCAACGGCGAATGCGCGTTTCGACATGGAAATCAACCGTCAGGGAATCGAGCACATGAAGGCGATTGAACGATTTGTCGGCGGAATGCGTCGGCGGCGGAATGCGCTGGCCAGCCGCCGACGCGGAGCCGCCATCGAGGGCTAATGCATCTCGGCCTCGCAGGAGCCGATACCGCTGCGAAGGTAGTTGAATTGCACGTTAGGATGATCGGCCAACAGCGACATGGGCACGGCCGAGTCCGGGATCTTCTGAGCGATCATCCAGGCAGTCAGCCGCAGACCGAACGGATTGTCGTGGCAGCCGGCATGCCAGATCGAGACCTTCTCGGCTTTCCAGGTTTCCGCCGGGCCGACCGTGATCGCCTGCGTCGGGACGTTGGTCACGACGCCGCCGCCCGAGGTCCGAGCGTTCTGAATGATCGTCATCGGGTGCAAATCGACGATCCGCGTGGAAAGCTGGCGGTATTCGGCCGGCGAAGGGGGCGACTCGCGATACGCTCCTTCACGCTTGGGCGGGTCGTTGAACGCCCAATGCTTGACTTCGCCCTGGCCGCCTTGCATCACCACGCAACGGGCGCGCTGGTAACTCTCTACGTATTCACGCGCGTCGGCCGCGGGAAAATGAAGGTTCTCCGCCGGCATCCGCAGTTCGGGCCGGATGCGGTTGAAGCACAGCTCCATGTCGGCCCGGGCGAAGCTCAAGGGAAAATCAATCGGCGCTTCGCGACCGTCGACCACCCATTCGTCCATGCCCCAAAAATGGCAGTGACGCAGATCGAGCTCCAACTCGTTGACCAACCGCGCCACCAGCGGCAATTGCTCGGTGGGGCCGATCGGGCCGCAAATGCCCGCCGGCTTGCCGGGCGTCGCCTGGCGCCAGGCGGTGATGTATTCCAGCGCTTCAGCCAGGTAAAAGTCTTCGATCGTATCGTAGAACTTGACCGTAAAGCCGGGACGCGAGAGCTTGAGCAAGTCGTCGGCCGATAACCGCGCGGCGTCGTCCAGAATTTGTCGGTCAAGGGTGGTATAGTCCCACCACTCGGGACTGATCTTGCTCAAAGGGCGCATGCGTCGTCTCGCAGAGAAAAGGGGCGAAAAGCGTGCTGAAACCAGCAGCGGGCGCGTGGGCGCTCCAGCGCCGGCCAAGTTTAGCGGCCCTGTCTTTGACACGCAAGCAAGGGAAGATCTCAGCGCAACGCACCGCGCCCGTTCAACCGCCGCCTGTCGGCGGAGACGGCTGCCGATTTCGCCGACCGACGAAGGCCGGCGGCGCTTCGTCTTCGACCGGACCAGCGATGCCAAACCGCTCGACGGGATCAATATGCGCCCGGGGTTCGAAGGCCGGCAGCAGTTCGGCGGCGTCGGAGCGCGGATGCGAGAGCACCGGGTCATGTTCGCTCAGGCCGGACGAGATTTCAGCGAATTTATCATTCACCGCGCCCAGTTGCACGCTCCTCCGCTCGGGCGCCGAAGGCGTCTGCACCCAGGCGTAAACGTCGTCGCCTTGCTGCACGATGGCCGTCACGGGAACCGTGAGCACGTCGCGGTGATGCGTCAGCAGAATCTCGGCTTCGGCCGTCTGGCCAGGCCGCAAACTGCCGGAATCGTCGTCGATCAGAATCGTCGCGGCAAAGTACTTCAAGTGCCGTTGAGAACTGCGCGTCCGCTCCGGCTGATTGGCGATCGTCGCCAGCTTGCCGGTGAATTCGCGTCCTTGAACCGTAACTCTCGCGCGAAGGCCGGGGTGAACGAACGGGATCTGTGATTCATGCACCACCGCTCGCACCTGCATGCGAGACAGGTCGGGCAGCCAGATGATCGCTTGCCGTTGGCGAATCATGGCGCCCAAGTCAATCTGGGGCCCGTCGGAACTGCGACGGGGATCGTTGGCGTGGATCACCATACCGTCTTGCGGAGCGCGAATCAGGCAGTTGGCGACTTGCGTCTCCAATCGCTTCAGCCGTTCGTTCTCCAAATCGAACGTGGCTTGCGCCGCGCGCAACGTCGCTTCGGCCGCGTCGCGCAGGCTCTGCAACTCTTGCAGCATTTTGGGCCGCGTGTAGTCCTCTAAAACCTGCACCGCCCGTTGGGCGACCCCCAGGCTCAGCCTCGCGTGCTCCACGGCGGCCTCTTCGCCGGCCAACTGCAGCGGGCTGACATATCCGCGCCGCGCCAGGTGGCTCGCTTGGGTAAGCGAGTTCTGCGCTTCGCGCAACTGGTGGTCGGCCGTCGCTTCAGCCAGCTTGAGCTCCTGGCGAGTCTGGACGTACACGCCTTCTCGATACTCTTCGATGCTGATCTCGGCGGCGGCCAGGCTGCGCTGGGTGGAAATCAACGCCGCCTTGGCTTGCTCGGCCAGGATCGTCTGTTCCGCAACCTGTTCGTCCAGCAACGAGGAATCCAGCCGCGCCAATTCGTCGCCCGCTTTGACCTGCGAGCCGTCTTCGATGATCCACAGCAGCGTGCTGCCGCCGGGAACATCGCATTTGATTACGACTTTTTCAGAGCTTTCGACGGCGCCTTCCGTCACCAGCGTCTTGACCAGCTCGCCGCGCTCGACGCGGACGACGTTTGCAGTGACAGCAGGATCGGCCCGCCGGCCGCTTGAGAGGGTGAACGAAACCAAGGCCGCCGTCGCCGCCGTCGCGCCGAGTGCAAGCAGCCTTAACCAGCGATTTCGCCGTTTGCCGGACGCGCATGGACCTTCCACGTCTGGCGGGCGTTCTGACGCGTCGCTTGGGCGGGACTCCTTCGCGTCCATGGCAAGGCCTCGGCTTATTTCGGCTGACTGAAGTACGGCAAGCCGGTCAACTTGCCTCAGGCGCGCCAACGACAAGCCAGTCGTTGGCGCCGCTCAAAGCCCTGAAGCGGATTGACCGTTGACGGAAGGCAGGAATCGAAGCTCTCGAAGGCCCGCACCTACTAGGGGGCGGATTTTACGAAGCAGCGGCGGGGCCCCTTATGCATCATCACATATTTATGGATAACGCCCAAACCGTCAACCCACAGTTTGGCGGACAATCCACCACACAGAGGGGCCCCATGAGCTGCGGCGGGCTGTCCAAGGGGACGTGCCGTTCAGATTCTGCTGCCGGTCGATCGTTCGTCGTCCGACTCATCCGCTCAGCGGATTGCGTTGCTCCGTCGGGCCGGAGGTTGTTTCTTCACCCGCGCCCTTCCGGAGAACTCGCGGTTCCGCCGCCCGGTGCAGATCGACGGCGCGCCACATATACCAGCTTGCCACCGAGCGGTACGGACGCCATCGTTCGGCATGCTTCAGCATCACGTTTGGCTTGGGCATTTCGGCAGTTCGGTAGGTGAGCATAAAGCCTCGGCGGACGCCCAGGTCGCTGACGGGCAATACATCGGGCCGGCCGAGCCGGAACATGAGCAGCATCTCGACGGTCCATGCGCCGATGCCCCGCACGCTGACCAGCCGCGCAAGGATTTCGGCGTCGTCCATGGCGCGCAACCGGGCCAGGCCGGGGACCGTCCCGTCGAGCGTCTTCGCCGCCAGGTCTTTGACGGCGGCAATCTTTGCCCGAGACATGCCCGCTTGCCGCAAGCTTTCGTCCGTCGCCTCCAGCACCGCCGCGGGCCGCAGGCCGTGCCTGCCGGGGAATTGCGCTTTGACCCGTGCCAGGATGGTGGCGGCGGCCTTGCCGGAAAGTTGCTGGTAAACGATCGCCTTGAACAGGGCCTGAAACGGGCTTTGCAGTTTCTCGGCGCTGAGTTGGCAAGGTCCGGCGCGCTGAATCAGCCGGGCCAGCCGCCGGTCCTGGCGAGCCAGCGCGCGGGCGGCCTCTACCGGATCGAACTCGAGGCTCATCCGCTTCTCGTGCTGCCGTTAACCATGCTGGGCGCCGATGGGTTCGACGGCGGCGATGGCGCCGTCGCCGTTGAGGGGCGTCTCTCCGCCCAGCGGCTCGGGGCGGATTGACAGCAATTCTTCCTGGCAGCGGTAACGGGCTTCGCCTTCGGCGGCTTCCGCCCGATAATGGCTGCCATCGGGCCTCAAGATGCGGGATTTGACGTTGTCTTTCAAGTAGGCCGGCACGATTTCTTTCAGGATCCGCTGCTTCAAATCGGGCGCCTCGATCGGAAACATGACCTCGACGCGGCGATAGAAGTTCCGCGGCATCCAGTCGGCGCTGGCCAGATAGACTTGCGCTTCCTCGTCGGGACTGAACACGAACACGCGGCTGTGTTCCAGGAAACGGTCCACGATGCTGCGGACGCGGATATTTTCCGAAATGCCCGGCATGCCTGGCCGCAGGCAGCAGATGCCCCGGATCACCAGGTCGATCGGCACCCCAACCTCGCTGGCCCGGTACAAGGCCTCGATCACCCGATAGTCGACCAGCGAGTTGAGCTTGGCGAAAATCCGCGAGGGACGCCCTTCACGGGCCCGTTGGGCCTGTTCCTCGATCAGCTCGATCGTCCGCCGGTGCAGATCGGCCGGAGCCACCAC
Source organism: Pirellulales bacterium (assembly GCA_035547635.1). Taxonomy (GTDB): domain Bacteria; phylum Planctomycetota; class Planctomycetia; order Pirellulales; family JAICIG01; genus JAICIG01. The sequence goes on along the minus strand of DASZUP010000803.1, from coordinate 3,744 downwards.
CAGCTTTCGCCAGCGGTGCCCTTGCGAGTAGCCGGTCAGCAGGTTGAACAGCGCCGAGGCGTCGGCGGCGATGTCCTCGTTGGCGGTAAATAGTCCCAGGTCGGTATACACCAGCGCCGTGGTGGGATTGTAGTTGCCGGTGGAGAGGTGGACGTAGCGGCGGACCACGCCGCTTTCCTGCCTAACGACCAGCGATAGCTTGCAGTGCGTCTTGAGATCCAGAAAACCGAACACGACGTGTACGCCCGAGCGTTCCAACTGGCGAGCCCAACTGACGTTGGCTTCTTCATCGAAGCGCGCCTTGAGCTCGACCAGCGCCGTGACATGCTTGCCGTTTTCCGCCGCCTGCATCAGAGCCCGAGTCACGGGCGAGTCGCCGCTGGTGCGATATAAGGTTTGCTTGATGGCCAGCACGTTCGGATCTTTGGCGGCCCGGTTGACGAACTCGACCACCGACTCGAATGAATCAAACGGATGGTGCAGCAGGATGTCGCCGCGGCGAATGCTGGCAAACAGATCCTCGCCGCCGCGCGTGCGGCGGCCGCGCGGCTGCCGCGGAGTAAACGGCGCGTCGCGCAGGTGTTCGCGGCCCGGCACGCGGAGCAGCTCCATCATGCCGGTCAGGTCCAGCGGGCCGGGAATCCGGTAGACCTCGCTGTACGACTCCGACGAACCGTCTTCCGCTTCGTGAATCTCTTCCGCCTCGACGATCATCCGCACCAGATCTTCATTGCCGGAAGCGGCTACTTCCAGTCGCACCGCCTGGCCTCGCTGCCGAGCCTTGAGCCGGTCTTCGATCAGCCGCAGCATATCGTCCGACTCTTGTTCGAGCAGTTCGATGTCGCTGTCCCGCGTGATTCGGAAGGTGGTGCTGGTTTGCACTTCGAAGCCGCCGAACAATTCGGGCAGCCGCGCCGAGACGGCGTCCTCCAGCAGAATGAATTGCAGGTCCTCGCCCTGGCCCAACGGCACTAATCGCGGCAGCACTTGCGGCAACTGCACGACGGCGAACAGATGTTTCGGCCCCAGCCCGCTCTCGCGCTGCAGCATGGCCGCCAGGTACAAGCCGCGGTTGTGATACCGCGGGCTGGGATGCGCCGGGTCAACCGCCATCGGCGTGAGAATCGGGAATGCCCGCTCCAGGAAGAAGCGGTCGAGCATGGCCAATTGATCTGCATTCAACTGGTCGTGCTTGACCAGCCGGATCTTCTGATCGGCCAGTTGCGGCACTACCGAATCGTTCCAGCAGCGGTACTGCTCGGCGACCAACTCCTGCGTGCGCGCGGCGATTTTTTGCAGTTGGCTGATCGGCCGCAGCCCGTCAGGCGAGTAGTCTTCCGGCGCCCCGTCGCCAAACGCCTGTTCGCGCAACCCCGCCACCCGGACCATGAAGAACTCGTCCAGGTTCGAGCTGAAGATCGACAGGAACTTGACCCGCTCGAACAGCGGGTTCGACTCGTCGACCGCCTCCTCCAGCACGCGCGCATTGAATTCCAGCCAGCTCAATTCGCGATTGATGAAGTGTTCGGCCAGAAAGACTTGTTCCGCCACCGTCTGCTCTCAAAAAATCAAGGGGGCCGCGAGGCAACCCCGGGGGTTCACGAACAGCGCAACTACCAGTAATCTTAAAGTCTGAATCGCTTGCGGAAAGCGAAGATTTAACATATATCGCCGCAACTGCCTACTATTGCGGGAAAAAACGGACCTGCCGGCCCTTCCGTCGCCTTTTGCGGGCCGGAAAATCGCGCCGGCCCAGACAGCCGGCCTCCGCCGGAATCGACGGTTGACATGCCGGCTACGCCAACCTGGCAGAATTTGTATCCTTTCCCATCGCGCGAGATCCGGATCGACGGCCTGCGCTACCACTATCTCGATGAGGGTCAAGGCGAGCCGTTGCTGCTCGTCCACGGCAACCCCACCTGGTCGTTCTATTGGCGAGAACTGGTGCTGGCGTTGCGCGGCCGGTTTCGACTGATTGTTCCCGACCATATTGGCTGCGGCCTCTCGGACAAGCCGGGCCGCTACGAATATCGGCTCGCTCGCCACGTCGACAACTTGCGGCGTCTGGTCGAGGCATTGCAGTTGGAGCAAATCACGCTGCTGGCCCATGACTGGGGCGGCGCCATCGGGCTGGGGGCCGCCGCAGCCGAGCCCGACCGCTTCAGCCGCTTCGTGCTGTTCAACACGGCGGCGTTCCGTTCGCAAGCCATGCCTTGGCGAATTCGCGTCTGCCGCACGCCGCTGTTGGGCAAACTGGCCGTCCAAGGCCTCAACGCTTTCGCCCGGGCGGCGACCTGGATGGCCGTCGAGAAGCACGAGCGGATGACGCCCGAGGTGCGCGCCGGGCTGTTGGCGCCTTACGATTCATGGTCGCACCGGATCGCCACGCATCAGTTCGTGCTCGATATCCCCATGACGCCGGAACACCCCAGTTACGCAAAACTGCTGGAGATCGAGCAAGCGCTGCCGCAACTTGCGCAGCGGCCGACCATGTTTGTCTGGGGCATGCGCGACTGGTGCTTCACCCCCGCTTTCCTGGATCGCTTCCTGGAATTCTTTCCGGAGGCCGAGACGCACCGCCTGGCCGATGCCGGCCACTATGTGATCGAAGACGCCTACGAACGGATCGTACCGCTCGTGGAACAGTTCATCGCCGCGCATCCGCCTTCTCGGCGCCAGGGGCTTGCCGTCGATGTCTGAGCCCGTGCTGTCGATCGGCCAATGCGCCAGCCTGGCCTGCCTGCTGGAAGCCACGGCGCCCAAGCCGGGCAATGTGCACCGGGGCGCCGATTTCGAGAATCTCACTTACGTCGACTTCGCCGCCAGCGCCGTGGCCATGGGGCCGGCCTTCGATCGGGCCGCGGCCGGCGCTCCGCTGGGCAAAACGGTGCTGGCCGCCGTGCAGGCGATGCGCGCCGCCGTGGCGACCAACACCAGCTTGGGCGCCATTCTGCTGCTGGCGCCGCTGGCCATGGTTCCGCCAGATCAGCCGCTCAAAGCGGGCGTGCAGAAAGTGCTCGAGCAGCTTTCGGCCGATGATTGCCGGCTGGTCTATGAGGCCATCCGCCTGGCCGAACCGGGCGGCTTGGGCGAAGTCGACCAGGCGGATATCTCCGAACCGCCCCCGCAAGATTTGCTCTACGCCATGCGGCTGGCCGCCGAGCGCGATCTGGTCGCGCGGCAATACGTCAATGGTTTCGAACAGGTGTTGGATGAATTGACCTGCTGGCTGGCCGCAGGACTCGAGCGACAATGGCCGCTAGCCGAGGTCATCGTCCGAGCGCAACTGCGGCTGATGAGCCGCTACCCGGATAGCCTGATCGCCCGCAAGTGCGGGCCGCAGTTGGCCGCTCGCGCGGCGGCGTGGGCGGGAAGCGTATTGGAAAGCGGCGAACCGGGGGATGAGGCCTACCATCGGGCGGTCGTCGATTTCGACTTCTGGCTCCGCTCGGACCATCACCGTCGCAATCCAGGCACGTCGGCCGACTTGACCGCCGCCGGTTTGTTCTGCGCCTTGCGGGATGGCATAATTCAGTTACCGCTTAGATTCTATTGATCACTACGTCCGGGCCATACTGAGCGAAAACGGGCGAATTTCGTGTGGGGAGGTGCATTGCGTTTGTACCGGCTTTTGTTTCGCACCGCCACCGCCGGGCTCGTCCCGGTGGGGCGCTGATTGCTCAGCTAGAAACTCCCTCCAATGCGACCCCCGTTCCCCCCTTTCCGCATTTGTCCGCCGCCACA
>DASZUP010000802.1:0-10155 GCA_035547635.1 Pirellulales bacterium | reverse complement strand
ACGAGTTGCGCCGTGAAGGTTCGACGCTGCCGGTGCAGTATGCCCAGACCGTCGACGTCTGGATGCAGAACATTCTGCCTTACTTCGCGGTGCTGGTGGCGCTGCTGATGGTCTCTCGAATTCCTTACCCGCACGTCGTCAATCAAATGTTCAGCCAGGGCAGTTTTGCCCACATGGTGACATTGCTGTTCGCCCTGGTCGCGGTGATGGTTATCCGAGGCTATTCGGTGCCGTTGATCAGCGGGTTCTTCGTGCTGCAGGGACCGGTGCAGTACGTCTGGCAGGAGTACGTGCAGCGGCGGCCGCACAAGGAGTCGCTGTTCTAAGATGTTCACCGGACTGGTCCAGTCGTTGGCGGAAGTGGCGGAGATCCGCGACGAACCGCCCGGCAAACGCTTGTTGATCCGCGCGCCCCAGGTCGCCGCGACGGCGAAACTCGGCGACAGCATTGCCGTCAACGGCTGCTGCCTGACGGTGGTGGGCGTCGAAAACGGCGTGCTTGCCTTCGAAGCCGGACCGGAAACGCTCCGGCGAACCAACCTGGGCGAGCTGCAAGCCGGCGGGCAGGTCAACCTGGAATGCTCGCTCGCGGTTGGCGAGCGGCTAGGCGGTCATTTCGTTACCGGGCACGTCGATGCCGTCGGCACGGTGGTCGGTCGGGAACAGGACGGAGACTGGACGACCCTCTGGTTTTCGTTTCCGGCGGCGCTAGGCGGGCAACTCGCCTCGAAAGGCTCGGTCGCGGTCGACGGCGTCAGCCTGACGTTGGTCGAGGTCGATCGCGAGCGGTTCAGCGTGCAGTTGATTCCTCACACCCTGGCGGTCACCACGCTCGGCCGCCGCGCCGTGGGCGACCGGGTAAACCTGGAAACCGACCTGCTGGCGAAGTACGTGCAGAAGCTGCTGGCAAGCGAGGCGTGACGCGGCGGCCGCCTGTTGGCGCCCGGTTCCGCATCAAAGCCATGAGCCGCTGCCAGGAACGTCGAGCGCTCGGCTCGTTTGCCGAATGCTGGACGTCGGAGCGGACGCCTGAAACTACGATTTTTGGAAAGTGGAAAACCGATGTCCAATCAAACTCTGTCCTTCTTGATGCGTCGTTTCGACCAGGTCGGGATCCGCCCCAAGACCAAGCATGGGCAGAATTTCCTGATTGACCTGAACCTGCTGCGGTTGCTGTTCGAGACGGCGCAGGTAGAAGAGCAGGACGTGGTGCTGGAAGTCGGCACGGGGACAGGCTCTTTAACGTCCATGCTGGCCTCGGCCGCGGCCGAGGTGGTCAGCGTCGAGGTCGATCCGCAGATGCACCAGTTGGCCAGCGAGGAGCTCGTCGATTTCGACAACGTGACGCTGCTGCAGATCGACGCGCTGAAGAACAAGAACACGCTGCAGCCGGCCGTTTTGGCGGCCTTGCGGGAAAAGCTCGCCGGCGGAGCCGAGCGCCGGCTGAAGCTGGTCGCCAACCTGCCTTACAACATCGCCACGCCGATCATTTCCAACCTGCTGTCATGCGACGTGCTGCCCGTCAGCATGACGGTGACCATCCAGAAGGAGCTCGCCGACCGGATTGTCGCCCGGCCTTCGACCAAAGACTATAGTGCGTTGAGCGTCTGGATGCAGGCTCAATGCGAGGCGGAGATCGTGCGGATCATGCCGCCCAGCGTGTTCTGGCCGCGGCCGAAGGTCAACTCCGCCATCATGCACATCGTCGTCCGGCGGGATTGGCGCGAGAGCATTCCCGACCTGCACTTCTTTCACGTCTTTGCGCGCTCGATGTTTTTCCATCGCCGCAAGTTCCTGCGGAGCGTGCTCTACAGCGCGTATAAAGAGTGGCTGCAAAAGGCCGACGTAGATGAAATCATGACGGCCATGGGCTTCGGCGAGTCGTCGCGCGCCGAGGAACTCGACGTCGCGACGATGTTACGCCTGTGCGAAGCGGTTCGAGAAAAGGTCGAGTCGGTTCGTAACCCTGGCTGAGCGGCTCACGGCTTAAAACCGCCCCATTGGCCATAGCTGGGGCTGGAAAAATAGCTCTGCGGCAACGCATAGGAGCCGGGGTAACCGTATCCCCCATAAACCGGATACGGCACGACAACGGGGGCATAGCCGCCGTATCCTCTATAACCGCCGTATCCGTAGTTCAGACCATAGTTGGAGTACCCAAAGCCATAGCCGAGACTGCCGGCCGTGATGCCGACGCCGAACCCCGGGACGGCGAAGCCGGCGCGTCCGCCATGATGGCGATGGTGATGCCCGTGTTCGGCGTGCGCTTCGGGCGCCGCGAGGGCGAAGATTGAGAGCAGGACAATGGGCAGCAGGTAGCGGGTCATGGCGGCATTCCTCCTTGGTCTGGTGTGACGGGACGATTCTGGGCCGGGTCGCCGCGAATCGCCCGCTTTGGATGTTGCATAAAAGCAACTGCCATGCCAGATCACCGTTGTGATCCGCTCGCGAGGGTATTTGACGCGTATTCTCGGTGGTTTTGCTCAAGTTTCGTGCTTCCCGATACGAGGACGGAGCTGCGTCTGTCGTCAAAATGACGACAGACGGCGCTCGGATTGATACGAGTTGGCGATGCTTGCGTTAGCAGGACCACGGCTTGCATTAGGCGCAAATCCGCGCGGCCGGCCAATCGCCCCTGATTTGATTTGCCGGCGGCGACCGCCGTATACTTCCGTCAGAGCTTTTGGAGTCTCGTCCCCTTCGGCCGTTCGGTAACGGCGCCGTGCGGCAAGGCGGGCGTAGGGCGGATTCAGCACGTGAGGGAGTTTCATGACGTTTCGCAGCTTCTGGGGATCGGTGGCGGTCGCGTTCCTTGCGGCGCTGAGCGCTTGTGAGGCGCTGCGGGCCGAAGAACGGTCTTCAGCCCGGCAACCCGAGTCGGCCAAGAAAGGCGCCGAAGAGCAGCCGAGGTTCATCCGCGTCACTCGCGATGATGACGACAACCCCACGGCGCTGCAGACGTCGACCGTACGCTACATCGCGCCCGACGAGCCGCGCGAAGGGCTGACCGTGGATTTGATTGGCGTCGTCCACATCGGCGAGCGCGATTACTACCACCAGCTCAACCAGCAGTTCAAACAGTACGACGCCGTGCTGTATGAGTTGGTGGCGCCCGAAGGAACTCGCGTCCCTAAGAAAGGGACCAAGAAGAGCAGCCATCCGGTCGGCATGCTGCAGACGGCTATGAAGGACTTGCTGGAACTCAGCTTCCAGTTGGATCACGTCGATTATCACCAGGACAATCTTGTCCATGCGGATATGTCGCCTGACGATTTTTCGAAGTCGATGGCCAACCGCGGCGAGAGCGTCTGGGAGATCTTTTTGCGAATGCTGGCGCAGGGCATGGTGCAGCAGGGCAAGCAAGGCAAAGGCGTGAGCGACGGCGATTTGCTGCTGGCGCTGTTCGACCGCAACCGGGCGCTGGCGCTGAAACGCATCATGGCGCAGCAGTTCGAGGACTTGGGAGGCGCCATGGCGGCGCTGGACGGGCCGGAAGGCTCCACGCTGATCACCGAACGCAACAAGAAGGCGCTGGAGGTCTTGAAAAAGAAGATCGACTCCGGCGCCAAGCGGCTGGCCATTTTCTATGGCGCCGGCCACATGCCCGACATGTCCCAGCGGCTGGAGAGCGATTTCGGCCTGCAGCGCAAGGACGAGCAATGGCTGACCGCCTGGGACTTGCGCTCCCAATCCAAGCAGCCGGTGAAGAAGCCCGTTCGCAAGCCGGGCAAGGCTGGAAAGCAAGGCAAAGCCGCCGAGGCCAAGCCGTCCGAGCGTTGACACGCGCCGGCAACGACGTGGGGAAAAAATCGGCGTTTTTCCCCCACCAGAGTTTCGCCCGTCTCGGTTAGCCCGCCTGGTTCGCTCGCCCCGCTTCGCCATCCGCCTTGATCTGTTGGCGGCGCCCCCGGTATGCTGCGGGCCCTCAAGGCGTTCGTTGCCACAGCCAAGGAAGGCGTACGGTTCGTGGACTCGCGGTCTGATTCAGCATTGCGCTTAGCGAAAGCGCCGTTGGCGGGCGAAATGCCTGAAACGGTTAAGCTCGTTCGCGGTTCATCGGGCTATGCGAAACATCTGCGCCGCAGCGCGCTGATGGCGGCAGTCATCTTTTTTGGCGCCATGCTCTGGCCTTTCCTGCGGCGCGGCGAGAACAGCGAGTTCGTCGTTTGCTACGTGCGCGCGGCGCGACGAATGGAAGCGCGGCAGTCGATCCATCGCGACGAGCTGACGGCTTACGCCTACCCGCCGGCGATGGCCATGTTAACCATGCCGCTGGCGCAGCTTTCCGCCAAAGCGAGCCTGGCCGTCTGGTATGCCGTCAACGTGGCGGCTGCGGTCATCGTCGTAGCCGGCGCATGGAGGTTGGTGGGCGGTCCGTCGCTGCGAAGCTTGGAAGGCGCCTGGGCGGCGGTGTTCTGGCTGGCGGTGCTGCTGATGTTCCGTTTCGTCTCTTCGCCGTTCGAAAACCAGCAATTCGACACGGTGATCGCCGCCCTGATTACGATCGGCTGCCTGCGCTTGTGGCGTGGCCGGGAGTTGCAGGGCGCCGTCTGGCTCGGCGCGGCGGCCGCCATGAAATGCACGCCGCTGTTGTTCGGGCCGTATCTACTTTGGCGGGGCCGCGTGAAAGCGGCCTGCTTGATGTCATTGGTCGCCGTCGGGTTGAACCGCCTGCCGGATTACTTCTGGCCCCGCGCTTCCGGAGCATCGTACCTGGGAGACTGGGCCGGTACGTTTCTCGCCAAACTGGGGCGCACGGCGCCGGGAGTTTGGGACAGCGACCTGATTTTGAATCAATCGCTGTCCGGATTGTTCAACCGTTTCGCTCAATCCGGGTTGGCCATGTCGGCGGATCAATTGCCAAGCGGCCTGGCGGCGCTGGCGCCGGAAACAGTGCGTTGGATTCGCTGGCTGACCTACGGGGCCAGCTTGTTGCTGTTGGGCGCGGCCGTCTGGCGGATGGGAAGACCTGGCAAGCCTTGCCCAGCCGAACCGGCTGACGCTCGTCCTCCGCTGGACTGGTCACATCTGCAACTAGGCGTCGAAGCCTCAATCATCTGCTGCTTGATGCTGTTGCTCAGCCCCATGTCGAGCAAGGCGCACTACGTCGTGCTGGTGCTGCCTTGCCTTGCCTTCGCTCGAGCCGTCGTGGAAGGGCGCCATCGCTTCTTTCGCTTCCTCACGCTGCTGCTGATTGTCACGGGTCCGCTCACGTCGAAAGGGCTGACGGGCAAGGCCTTGGGCGATCTGACGTTAGCCTGGGGATTCCCCACCTGGTACGCGTTGATCTTGTTGCTGGGGATGTGGCTGCTGCTGCCTTTGACTCGCTCGCAGCAGACAGGCGTCTCGATTGTCGGCGTGCGGACCGGCCGTGCGGCCTGAGCGAGCCCTGTTCCCACTACAGCCGCCGACTGTACCGATTGTAGCGGCGCCGTAAAGCGGGCGGAATTTGCCCCCCTCTCCCCGCCGACGTTATCATGGAAAGAGGCCAGGTTATCAGGGCGAAGGCGATCAGCGCCGTCGTGCGTACAGGCCGCCGGACCGTGTTTCTTTCCCGGAGCACTTCCCGGCAGCAAACTTCGGGCGCCACGGCGGGCCTGCGAACGCAACTTGGACGTTAGGGCCTTGATGACGGCGCCTGAGCGTAGCCGTTCGAGAATCACGCCCGCTGTCACCGAGAGGATCGTGTTGAATACTGCCGTGCGGTTGTTCGTTCTTTGGCTGGCAAGCCTGCCGTTGGCAGGCGTGCTGCGCGCCGCCGAGACGCCGCCGTCGCCGTTGGGCAGGACGATCGCCAACTTCAAGCTGCAGGACTATCTTGGTTCTCAGCATTCGCTCGCTGACTGGCAGGACAAACACGCGGTGGTGGTTGTGTTTCTCGGGACCGAGTGCCCGTTGGCCAGGCTCTATGGCCCGCGGCTGGCCGAGATGGCCAGGCAATACGAACCCAAGGGGGCGGCGTTTGTCGGCATCGACTCCAATCAACAAGATTCGTTGACTGAGATCGCCCATTATGCGCGCGTCCACCGCATCGACTTTCCGCTGCTGAAAGACCCGGGCAACCGCGTGGCGGACCAGTTCGGCGCGGTGCGGACGCCCGAGGCGTTCGTGTTGGATCGCCAGCGCGTGGTGCGATATTGGGGGCGAATCGACGATCAGTACGGGGTCGGCTACAGCCGTAGCGAACCGAAGCGGATCGATCTGGCGGTCGCCTTGGAGGAAGTGCTGGCCGGCAAGCCGGTCGCCACGCCGATCTCGCCGGCGGTCGGCTGCCATATCGGTCGCGTGAACCGCAAGCCGCCGACGGGAGACATCACCTGGTCTGGCCAGATCGCGGCCATCTTTGAACGGCGCTGTTTGGAGTGTCACCGGCCGGGGCAAGTCGGCCCATTCGCGCTCACGACCTACCAGGACACGCTCGGATGGGGACCGATGATCCGAGAAGTGCTGCAGGAAGGACGCATGCCGCCTTGGCATGCCAGTCATGAATTCGGCAAATTCTCGAATGACCGCAGTCTTCCGGCGGAAGAAAAACGGCTGATCCTCGAGTGGATCGACAACGGCATGCCCGAAGGAATGCCGCTTGCGGCGCCGCCGGAGAAACCGTTCATCGACGGCTGGCGGATCTCCAAGCCGGACCTGGAATTGAAAATGCCCAAGTCGTTCGCGGTGCCGGCCAAGGGGACCATCGAGTACCAGTACTTCGTCGTCGACCCGGGCTTTACCGAGGACGTGTGGATCCAGCAAGCCGAGGCGCTGCCGGGCAATCGCGCGGTGATCCATCACTTCGTGCTGTTCTTCGTGCCGCCGGGCAGAAATCCCAAGAAGGGGACGTCGGCGTTGTTCAACACGATTGCCATCTATGCACCCGGCTTGCCCGCTTCGATCTTTCCGCCGGGAATGGCCAAGCGGATCCCCGCCGGATCGCGGATCGGCTTTGAAATGCACTATACGCCCAACGGCAGCGAGCAAGTCGATTGCAGTTCGGCCGGGTTGGTCTTCGCTGATCGAAAGCAAGTCAAGAAGGAACTGCTTACCGCCATGGCGGTCAACGCCGACTTCCGCATACCGCCCGGCGCCGGCGACTATCGCGTCGAGGCCGAATACCGCTTCGATCAGGACATGCGGCTGTTCTCAATGTTGCCGCACATGCATCTCCGCGGCAAATCGTTCCGTTTTGACGCGATCTATCCCGACGGCCGCAAGGAAACTTTGCTCGACGTGCCGCGTTACGACTTTAACTGGCAGTACTCCTACGCCCTGGCCGAGCCCAAGCGCATGCCGGAGGGGACGGTCATTCACTGCACGGCGGCGTTTGACAACTCGGAGCACAACCTGGCTAACCCGGACCCGCTGGAGACCGTCGGTTGGGGCGACGAGACGACGGACGAAATGATGGTGGGGCGGATGCAGGTCCTGCGCGAGGATCAGGATCTGACCGTCGGAATGCCCCAGGTGCAAAAGCTCGCCGGGGGTGATTATGAAGTGACCTTCTACTATCGCCCCGATTCCGGCGTCAAAACGGTGCAACTCGCCGGCGACTTTAACGACTGGCAGCCCGAAAAGACCCCGCTCGGAGGTCCGGATCGCGCATGGCGATTCAGCGTCAAGCTGAAGCTAGCACCCGGAAACTATGGATATCGTTTTCTGCTGGATGGCGAGCGCTGGCGGTCCGACCCCGGCAACCCGGAGCAGGCCGGGTTTTACAATCACAGCGTGCTGCATTTGGGCCCGTAAGGCGACGCCCCCGTTTCTTGCAGCGTTATGCGTCCAGTAGCGGAAGTCGTGAGACTTCCGGGCGCCTCACACGAAATCCCAAGCGCCAACACGGCTTGGGGCTCCCAAGGCGCTCTCCGGAATCTTCGCGGCTTCAATTCCTGAGGCGAAGATATCCCCTGCCTCTTGTCCCCTGCCCTGCTAATTCCACCACCAACTTCTCTCTCGCGAGGCCGCAGCGCTCTGGCGAACGGGCTTCAGGCCATCGCTCGTCTGCTGCTCTTCCAGGACTCCCCAGGAGTGAATGGCGACGCCTCCCGAGGCGCTAATGATGTAGTTGGAGCGGGTTTCAATAAAGCTGGCCTGCGTGTCGATTTGCTTGGGCGTCATGTACTCGTCGCTCGGCAGCGCATCGCCATCGAGCAACGAGCTCAGGCTGAGTCCGGCTTTGTCCGTCAATCTCTCCTGGAGGATCAACGCGCTGACGACGGCCAGATCCATGCAGTTGCGCAGCTCGCCGAAGATCGGCTCTTTGACCGAGAGCTCGTCGTAGCGCTCCGTCATCGCGTCAGCCCACTTCTGAGCCTGAGGGCTGGCCTTGCCGGTGCGATGGCGATTGCCTTGCGCGTCGACGAAATCATCCTCGGTCATGGCTTTGACGCCAGGGCCGCGCAGACGCCAGGCCAGGCCCTCGCCGTCGGTCAGCAGCGGCTCGTAGTTGGTCGTCAGCCACCAGCGAGGCAACAGGTTCTGCAGGGCGGCCTTCGTGTTTCCTTTGAGCATATGCAGGTAGCTCGGCAGGCCTCGCACGGGCGAAGGTTCGAAGGCCATGGCCAACCGCTTCATGCGGAAGTCCGCCGCGAGCAACACCCGCGCAAAATGACTGAACGGCGGCACGCCGCGAAAGCTCACGGTTTGCGGGCCAAGTTCTTGCTCGATCTTTTCCGCGACGAGCTTCGGATTTGGGCCCAGCAGCGCCAACTTGGGCGTGGCCGCCTGCAACCGCGCCAAACCTTCTTTGGTCGGATCGATTGAGCAGGTTATGCCGCCCCGCGCTGCCTGCCTGGCCGTGCGCAAGGCCACCAACAGATCGTCGAGCAGCAATACGGGGCGGCCCGTGTTCACCCCCACGAGGTTGCCTCGCTGGTCCACCTGCCAGCCTTCGCCGTAACCACCCAGAACGATATCGTTCTGTTCTGGATAAACGAAGATGTATTCGATGCGCTGCAGGCCGGCCAGGTACTTGACTTCATCGGGCAGCGGCTTGTCTTCCTGCAAGCATTTGCTGATCGTCTCGTCGAGTAAGCGGAGCGAAATCTTGCGCAGCTCCGCGGGCTGGTTCAGCTCTCCATCGGCCGGGGCGAACTCCTCCAGTCGCAGCGCGCGAAGCTCGCCCAACTGGTCCTTCTTGGCGTTCGAAACGACGCCCCGAGGATCGATGAAAATGCCGCCGACGGATTGGCGAAAGTAACCAAAAGCCCAGGCGGCCGAAGGAATGGCGACGGACAGGCTTAAAGCGGCCAGACAAACCGCCTGCAACGACCAAACGCGACTTCGAAATGTGCGAAGGGATGCCATGGAAACTCTCCTGCTGAACTAGCGATGCCATTGAAGGGGGCTCGCCCGTCGTTCTCGAAGAGATGAAAACGACTTCCCAGCAGAACGCTTCGGACGCTCGTCGCCCCCCGCGGTGTATCTTAATGCATTCATCCGCGTCCGGCAGCGCAATTCCTCAGCCAGAAGAGACTTCCCCCACTGGGGGCGTGCAGCGGCCGACGCATACGCGCCGGAGAGCTTGCGTCAGGACGTTGCGACGGCCGAAGCGGCGATTCCGCTGGGTGAAAACCAGGAATCGCCCGTCGCCAACGCCGAGCAGCGTGCATCGCAGTAGTTTGGGTTCCCTGACGTCAATTCCACCACCAGGATTGCTCGCGAGCCTTTGCGACCTCGCGGCGAACCGGCGTCAGGGCGTCGCTGGCTTCCTGCCTGACCAGGGCGCCCCAGGAATCGATAGCGACGCCGCCCGAGGCGCTAATAATGTAGTTGCTGCGAGTTTCGATGAAGTTCGCCTGCGTGGGAATTCGCTTGGGCGTCAGGTACTCGTCGGTCGGCAGCCTGTCCACGTCCATCAGCACGCCGAGGTTCAATCCTGCCTTGGCGGCCAGCCGCTCCTTGACGATTAGCGCCGACACGACGGCCAGATCCATGCAGTTGCGCAGCTCGCCGAAGATCGGTTCCTTGATGGAGAGCTCGTCGTACTTGGCGGTCATGGCGTCGGCCCATCGCTGCGCTTGTGGGTTCGCCTTACCGGTTTGTCGTCGGTTGCCTTGTGCATCGACAAAGTCGTCTTCAGTCATGGCCTTCACGCCGGGACCGCGCAGTTGCCAGGCCAGGCCTTCGCCGTCGGTCAGCAGCGGCTCGTAATCCGTCGTCAGCCAC
>DASZUP010000801.1:0-7704 GCA_035547635.1 Pirellulales bacterium | reverse complement strand
CGGAGCGCCTCTTCGCCGCCGGACTGGTCGCGACTATGCGCCGAACCTGTGGCCGAGCCTCTGCGAGCTACAACCCGGCGCAATCAGCCTGGGACGTGCAAAGAGCGCAAGCGAACCCATGAACTGCACAAACTTGGGCGACGCGTAGCCGAGAAAAGGCCTGGGGCCAGGGAAAATGGTGCGGAACCCACTCCCATTCCTATAAGGTCACTTTTTCACAAGAGGATCGGGGATAAGGAGGAGATGCGGAGATGTGCCGAAGAATCGGGCTGTCTCGCAGTGCGGCCTTGCCACTCTTCCGCTTCCGATCCGCTGTTCTCCTCTCTATCCCTTTATCTACTTGCCAGAGACGTACCCGACGCTCGCCGGCTTCCAGATCGCTGACGAATCAGGTCTCGCTCGCCACGCGCACCGTAAAGTTCTCGCCTTCCCAGCGGTCGGCTTGCGACCAGAAGAAGGTGAAATCGACGGCGGCGCCGAGGGGCAATTCCGCCACGGGCAGATCGACGAAGTAGACGCCTAAACCCGTGTCCTGGCAGTTCGAGTCGTGCCACGTGCGCCAACCGTCGTCGGACCAACGCACGGTACACGCCGCCAGCGTTTCGACGCGCAGCGACTTGCCGGGGTCCAGCTCGCGGAGCTTGTGGTTGAACCGCCAGAAGCCTCGATGCGAGGTCTGCTCCTGGACCAGATAACGCTCGACGGTTTGCGGCGGCATGTCGAACACGCGGTCGTCTCGCAGCGAACGCAGCAGCTTGATGTGCTCGGCGTGGGCCCAGACCAGCGGCATGGCCGAGCCGGCCGGCTTGCCGCGGTACAGCTCGCGCTCCGGAATGTCGTCGGCGTCCCAGACCTGTTCCGGCAGCAGGCCGCCGCCGTTGGCGAACTTCTCGTAAGCAAGTAACAAACGCCGCGCTTCGTCGGTGTTTCCGGCGGCCAGCTCGTAATGGGCTCGCTCGCCGGTCAACAGCGGCCAGGCTCGGCCGATGCCGACGCCGTCAAACGGCGAGCCATCGGCGTGTTCGCCGTAGCCGTCTTCGTTGTATCGATACCAGCAGGGCCCGGGCGGCAAATCGACTTTGAGCAGCGCGTCGATGACTTTGACCGTGTTGACCATCCGCGGATCATCGGCGGCGCGCAGTCCGAAACGCACCAGGGCCAGCGCGTCGGGGCTGACCAGGTTGGCGGCCGCCTCCAAGCTCTGCTCGACGGGACGGTTCTTGACCGTCACGATTCCCTTTAAGGGCGAATCTCCGTCAGGCTGCTCGGGCGAAATCCGCACGTAGTAGCCCTCGACGCCGACCCGGCGAGCCAACTCGGTATCGCGGGCGTAAATCCAGCGATCGAGATTCGCGTGCCACAGGTCGGCCGTCTCGCGCAGGTACTGTGCTTCGCGCGTTTCGCCGTGTCCCTCGGCCATGTCGGCGGCGACCAGCAAGGCCGCGATTTCCGCGGCCAGCGTAAAGGGCGAGTACCCAGAGTCTTCTTCCCAGCGGTCCTGCTGCGTGACGGGACCGTTTTGCACCAGGTAGCAGGCCGAGCGACGGACCATCGGCCAGAAACCGCTCAGTTCGGCGTCGGTGATCATCTGTTCGCGATACGCCAGATCGACGAGCAGAATGGGCAGCGCGGCTTCGTCCATCTGGATGCCGTCCCAGTAGGGCGTGCCGTCGAGCCACATGTTCTGGGCCCAATGTCCGTCGGCTTCTTGCGTGGTCTGTAAGAAGCGCAGCGCACGCAGGGCCAGATCGGAAGCGCCCGCCGCCATCAGTCCCGCCGTCGTTTCCACCATGTCTCGCGGCCAGACCAGGTGGTAGCCGCCCAGGTTGTCGTCGCCGTGGGCCATGCCCCAGGGAATGGAAAGGCTGGCCACCACGGCGCCCGGAAAGTTCTTGGCGCCGTGCGTATGGATCATCGCCGTCCCGGCGCGGTACACGTTCTGGTGATGCACGTGGTCATGGTCGAGCGGCAGCAGGCTGTCTTGCCAGGTTTGCCATTGCCGCAAGTACTCTTCTTTGGCGGCGTCGAAACCGTCCAGGATGCTCGCCTTGGCACGGTGGGCCGCTTCATGAATCGTATGGCCGAAACCGATCGCCACGGTGAAGCCTGCCGCGGCGCCAAGCAAATCGACCTGGCCGGTCAGCGCCACGTTGCCGTTCTCGGCTCGTCGATAGCAATGCGTCAGGCGTTTGTCCCGCTTCAAGTCCTGCCAGCCGTCGGAAAAGCCGACGTAGCCCGCCGAACATGCCAGCCAGGGCGCCGAGCTGGCCACCGCCAAGGCAATGCCGTCGCGCATGGCGAACATCATCGGCATGCCTTTGTATTCGCCGAGCCAGGCGGTATTGCCGGCGCCGCGATTGCCCAGGTGCGGCGCCAGGAGCATGAACAACTGGTAGTCTTCCAGCCGACCTTGCGTGGCGTGGAAACGCGTATGCTGAAGAAAGACCTCGCGCTCAGGGTCGGTCAGCAGTTCCTTTTCGATGATGTAGCAACCTTGCCGGCAAATGTTGGTCACGCGGTAAGCCGGCGCCCCGTCTGCCAGGTAGGCGATCTTGACCTTGGCGTCGCGTTTCTCTTCGGAAAAGAATTCGCGACCGTCGGTGACGATCATCCCCAGATCGCGGATGCAAGCCCGATCGACGCGGGGATAGTAGACTTCATTGACGATGCCGTGGCTGTGCGTGAACCAGACGCGGCTGTTGGGACTGACGGCCGTGCCAACGCCCTCTTTAGCGCTGGAGGTCCATCGCGCGCGATGACCGGGCCAGCCTGGCGCGTTTGGAAGGAGATTGTCGAACAAGACGGCTGCCTCGCTGACTCGGATTGCTCATGCTTCTAGGAAGTTGCGCGTGGGCGGCGGTTGCCAAATGGAAGCCTCAACCGCCGGGCAGACGGTTCGAGCCTGGCGGAGTTCGTGCCGTTCGGCTCCATCGACGCATCCTTGCCGCCATGGGCCCGCAAGCCTCGCGGCGTTTCGCTGGCGCCGCCACTGATGTTTAGCCCACGCCGTGCAAAGGTCAAACCGAACGGGAAGGCGAAAAACTGCGAATTTCGCTTACTTCGCCAGGCGCCGGACGCGCTCCTCCGGCGCCAGGAGACTCGCCCGTCAGACCTTTCCAGGTTTCAACGACGAGCCGACGCGCAGGTGTACAGAAACTGTCCACATCTCGGCATGCCGCCCGGCAATGGTGTGCAGCAACTGTCCAAGAACATTAACACCTTTGGGGACTTAGCTTTCCGGCGCCCGGGCCGCCAGAACCGCCCTTTTGAGCGGATCCCGAACGCCGCCCGGTCCTCCTCGCGAACTTACAAGCCGTTACGACAACGACTTGAAACGCGAACCCAACCGAAGGGCAGGCGCGTTGCGAATGCCGGATTGCAGGCGGACAATACCACTCGATCGGCGGGAACGCTATCAGAAGCCATTAGCGGCACGCTGCTTGCATAAGGGGAACCGGCTCCTTTCCTCCAACAATTTTTGAGAGCCGCAAGGCGGTCGTTTGCGAATTCGGGCAAGCATCTGCTCAATTCGCCTGCGATCGCCACGAGACTGAATGCGGATGGTTCTGGTGCGATCGCGTTTCTCCAACGCGGTCTGTTGCTTGGGCCGGCAGACCAGTTCGCCTTTCTGGTGTGCCGTGCCCAAGCACTTTTTTTTTGCGCCGGACGGTAGCGGAACCCGTGAGAATCCCGGGGAGCCGTATTTGCGTTCTGGTCCGAGTTGGCGCGGCGCGCGGAACGAACTGCAGAAAACTCGAAGTCTCCGGCCTGCGAGAACGCCCGGAATCGTCACCGATTCCGCTACAAGAACGCCCGGAATCGTCACCGATTCCGCTACTGGGCCGGAGGGATAGGATTTCGATTCGCGGCTTCAGCAGCAGCCTCGACGGCCGGCATCGCGCGGCGAACCGTCGCCTGGCGCGGCGCCGTCAGAATGCTCCGCTTCCTCGCTCGCGATCGCTTCAAACAAGCCCGCGTACGGCTCGCGCTGGAGCGACTGCAGCGTTTTGCCGCAGACGGGCGTCCGCTGCCCTCGGGCGAAGAGATGGCCGTCGTCATCCTCGACTTGCCTGAACGGTCCGCGATAGATCACGGCCCCGGTCGGTTCCGTACACGGCGCCTGAGTTCCCTTGTATGCCAGGACGGTCGCCGAGCGAAACTGAATGCCCTCCACGGTGCGCCACGGCTCGCGCTGGCGTTTGACTAGTTGGATGCCGTGAAAGCCGGCGCGTTCAAAGGCGGCGAGAAACTGGTCTTCTCGGAAAGCGCCGGAAATGCAGCCCGACCATAAGTCAGCGTCGCGCTGCAGGTTTTCCGGCACGTCCCGGTCCGCCACGATATCGCTGATCGCAGCTCGCCCGCCGGGCTTCAACACGCGAAATACTTCGTCGAACAACTGCCAGCGATCCTGGGGGCGCACCAGGTTCAAGACGCAATTGGAAATCACGCAATCGACGCTTTCATCGCTCACAAGCGGCTGCTCGCGGCGGAGCCGTTCTTCGAGCGCTCGCAGTTCGAGCCAGCCGGACGCATCGGTCATCGGGCGCTCTCCCCACTGGTCCGCCAATCGCTCGAGATCAAGCCGCAGATCCTGGATCAAGCCGCAACGAAATTCGAGATTGGCGCAGCCCAGGCGCTCGGCGAACGAGGCCAGCGAGCCGCGAGCCAGCGACAGCATTTCCTGGTTGCAGTCGACGCCGATCACGCGCCCCTGCGGGCCAACGATCTGCGCCGCAATGTAGCAAGCCTTCCCGCCGCCCGAGCCCAGATCGAGCACCACGTCGCCCGGCCGGACGTACGGCGTCGGATCTCCGCAACCGTAGTCTCGCTCAATGATCTCCGCAGGCACAAGCTCCAGGTAGCGGGCGTCGTACTGCACCGGGCAACAAAGCGCGGGCTCGACGGCCCGGGCCGCCGCCGCATACCGGGACCGGACCGCCGCCTCATCGATTTCAACGATTGGCAATTCAGCAGGCGTCATTGCTCGTGCGCTCCCGAGTGCGCGGCTTAATGATCTCGCGCGTCTTCCAGATAGGTATAGCCGTGCAGGCCGTCCTCGTAAAACCGCAGCAGCCGACCGGCTTGCTGAATATCGAGCCGCGACTCGCGAACGGCCATTTCCACGTCGGTGCGCAGCTTCCGGACCAGCACGTCGGGATCGAACTCGACGTAATTGAGCACTTCGCGAACGGTGTCTCCCTTGATCACGGTCTCCAGCACCACGCTGCCGTTGGCATCGAGGCTGACGTGAACGGCGTTCGTGTCGCCAAACAAGTTGTGCATGTCGCCCAGGATTTCCTGGTAGGCGCCAATCAAAAAAGCGCCCAGGTAATACGGCTCGCCGTTGAAGGCGTGCAGCGGCAAAGTCCGTTTCACGTCGCGGCGATCGATGAACAAGTCGATCTTGCCGTCCGAGTCGCAGGTGATGTCGCCCAGCACCGCATGCTGCGTGGGCTGTTCGCACAGGCGGTGAATCGGCATCACGGGAAACAACTGGCGGATGGCCCAACTGTCGGGCATCGATTGAAACAGCGAGAAGTTGCAGAAGTATGTATCGCTCAACAAGGCGTCGAGCCCCTGCAGGTCTTCCGGCACGTAGTCCAACTGCCGCACCAGGCGCTGCATCTTGCGACAAATGGCCCAGAACAGGTTCTCGGCCAGGCTCCGCTGGTCGAGCGGCAGATAGCCGCCGCTGAACAGGCTCATCGCCATCTCGAGCGCTTGTTGAGCGTCGTGGTAGCTTTCCAGCAGGTTCCGCGCGGCGACGTTCTGATACGTGCCCAGTAAGTCGACAATCGGCTGCTCGGCCTCGGCAGGCAGCTCGTTGGGAACCTCGCTCTCGCCAAGGCCCGACACGCCCAGCACGTTGAACACCAGCGCGCTATGATACGCCACGATCGCCCGGCCGCTCTCGGAAACGATCGTCGGGTGCTTGATCCCCGCGTCGTCGCAGACGCTCTGGATATGATACACGACGTCGTTGGCGTACTCTTGCAGCGAGTAGTTGGCGCTGGATTCGAAGTTGGTTTGCGAGCCGTCGTAGTCGATTCCCAGTCCGCCGCCGACGTCGAGGTACTCCAGCCCGGCGCCGCGCCCGGCCAGTTCGACGTAGACCCGCACGGCTTCATTGAGCGCCTGCTTGATATGGCGGATGTTGGGAATCTGGCTGCCCAGATGGAAGTGGAGCAGCTTGAAGCAATCGCCCATGTCCAACTGCTTCAGTTCGTCCAGGGCGCGCAGGATCTCGGTCACCGTCAGCCCGAACTTGGAACGGTAGCCTCCGGAAGACTGCCAGCGGCCGCTCGACTTGGTTGCCAGCTTGACGCGCATGCCGATGTTCGGTCGTACGCCGATCTTCTGAGCGTATTCGAGCAGCAGGCCGAGTTCGGTGTACTTCTCCACGACCGGAATGATCCGCCGGCCGATCTTGTGGGCCAGCATGGCCATCTCGATGAACTCGGCGTCTTTGAAGCCGTTGCAGATGATCGGCGTGTCGTTCGACGCCAGCGACATCACCGCCAGCAGTTCAGGCTTGGAGCCGGCCTCGAGGCCGAAATTGAACGGCCGGCCGAATTCCAGCACCTCTTCGACCACTTGCCGCTGCTGGTTGACCTTGATCGGATAGACGCAGCAATACTGGCCCTTGAATTGGTGCTCTTTCATCGCTTGCTGGAACGCGCCGTGAATTTCGCCCAGGCGATGCTTGAGAATCTCCGCGAAACGGATCAAAATCGGCAGATCGATGCCGCGCAATTGCAGGTCGTCGACCAGTTGCTTCATGTCGATCGAGCGGTTCGGCTCCTTGGTCGGGTGAACGCACAGGTTGCCTGCGGCGTTGACCGAGAAATACCCGGCGCCCCAGCGGCGTACGTCGTACAGTTCCGCGGCGTCGGAAACGGTCCAAGGTTTCACTTGCTGATCGAGCATCGTGTGCGTGTCTCCAACCCAGAGATTCAAAGGGAATTGGGCAGAATACCGTATCTTATCGAAGCTGGCGGTGGAGAATAGGGGGCAAGACGCACCCCAGGGCCGACGGCCGAATTCCAGGAAAGGACCGCCGGATTTCCGCAACCGAACCGCGGGGCTGAGAACCCTGCTCGATCTCGAATCTCACACATTTTTCACTTGGAAGCGGAAGCTTGGAAGCGGAATCCCCGTCGTTGCGTTGGCGCGTCAGCCTGTCATCCAGTTGCTTTCATGCGGCGGCGGCGCTAGCGCGCCAAGAGCCGCTGGTTGACGAGCGTCTCCGAGCGGCCCTGGCAGAACCGGCAGCGGCGCTGCTCGCGGAAGTAAAAGGCGGCGGAATCGAGGCTCAGGAATTCTTCGAGCAGGCCGTGCCGCTGGCGGTGGATTTCGAGAGCAACCGCGAGTTGGCCGATCGCATCCTGGCCAAACTGCCCGTTCGCAGCGGAGAGTTGAACCAACAGGCTGCCGGACGGCTCGCCGGCTGGTTTACCGAACTGGAAGCGGCGTTTACCTCTGCCGTGCCGCGAGTGGTCGAGGATCTGAGCTTGCGCAGCGGACCGCTGCGCGATCAGTGGGAGGCTCGCGGTCCAGGGCTGCTGGCCGCAATCGCGCGAAAGACGGAGCCCGGGCTGCTGCCGGCCAGCGCCGAGATTGTGCTGGTCCACCCCGCGCTGGGCGGCGCCGGCGCCGCCTATTTGTTGTATAACAAGGCGATTATGGAGGCGGTGTTGACCAATC
>DASZUP010000800.1:0-11057 GCA_035547635.1 Pirellulales bacterium | reverse complement strand
CAGGCGAGCGCCGCGCCACGCGGCTCGATTTGGCCCACTGGCTGACCTCGGCGGACAACCCGCTCACGGCGCGGGTGTTCGTCAACCGCGTCTGGTATCTGTTCTTTGGCGTCGGTTTGGCGCCTTCGCTGGAAGACTTTGGCGCCCAGGGAGAATGGCCGACTCATCCGGAGCTGCTCGATTGGCTGGCGGTCGAATTCCGCGAAAGCGGCTGGGACGTCAAACGCCTGGTCCGCCTGATCGTCAGCTCGCGGGCCTACCGGCAAGCATCGCTCGCCTCGGAAGAGTTGCAAAAACACGATCCAGAGAATCGCCTGTTCGCGCGGCAGTCGACGTTCCGCTTGCCCGCCGAGATGATTCGCGATAGCGCGCTCAAAACGAGCGGGCTGCTGGTGCAAACGCTTGGCGGCGATACCTCGCACCCCTATCAGCCGGCCGACTATTATCAGTTTCTGAATTTCCCGAAGCGCAAGTATCAGGCGGACCGCGACGCCAACCAGTATCGCCGCGGCGTGTACATGCACTGGCAGCGGCAGTTCTTGCATCCAATGCTCAAGGCGTTCGACGCCCCGTCGCGCGAAGAGTGCACCGTGCGGCGCCCGCAGAGCAACACGCCGCTGGGCGCGCTGACCTTGCTGAACGATCCCAGCTTTATCGAAGCGGCCCGTGCGTTTGCCGCCCGCATCCTTCGCGAAGCCAGCGGCAACGAGGCGGAGCGGATCCGCTGGGCATGGCGAACCGTGTTGTCGCGCGAGCCGAGCGGCGAAGAAGTTGCGGTGCTCGAGCGGTTGCACCGGCACTACCTCGAGCGTTATCGAGCGGATCCGGAAGCGGCCAAGAAGCTCGTTGCCACGGGGCTCACGCCGCAGCCGGCCGAACTCGATGCGGTCGAGCTGGATGCGGTCGAACTAGCCGCTTGGACTTCAGTCGTCCGCGCCATCTTCAACCTGCACGAAACGATCACCCGGTCTTGAAGCATGCACGATTTCCAGAAACAGCGTTTGGAGCTCAGCCGCCGCGCGTTCCTCGGCCAGTCGGCCCTGGGGCTGGGCGCCGCGGCCTTGGCCTCGCTGACGCCGGCTCGGCTTGCCTCGGCCGCGACGGCCGGCGTGTTGGGTGAGTTGCGGCATGTGGCGCCGAAGGCCAAGCGCGTGATCTTCCTCTACATGTCGGGCGGTCCTTCGCATCTTGAAACGTTTGATTACAAGCCGACGCTGGAAAAACTCGACGGGCAGCCGATGCCCGAGTCGTTCACGCAAGGGCAGCCGATTGCGCAGTTGCAGGGACAGAAACTGAAGTGCCTGGCCCCGCAATTCAAGTTCCGCAAGCACGGCCAGTCGGGCCAGGAGATCGCCGACATTCTGCCGCATACGGCGGAGATTGCCGACGAGATCGCCATCGTGCGTTCGATGCACACCGACCAGATCAACCACGATCCGGCCCACACGGTGATGAACACCGGCACGTCGATCTCAGGCCGGCCGAGCATGGGCGCCTGGCTGACGTACGGTCTGGGCTCGGAGTGCGCCGATCTGCCCGGCTTTGTCGTGATGACGAGCGAAGGGGGCCGCAACCCGCAACCGATTTCGCAACGGATGTGGGGCAGCGGCTTTCTCCCGTCGCGCTATCAGGGCGTGCCGTTTTTCTCCAAGGGAGACCCGGTGCATTACGTCGTCAATCCGCCGGGCGTCGATCGCAACGACCAGCGGGCGCTGGTCGACGCGATTGGCGAATTGAACCGGCAGCGCAACGCCGCCCGGCCCGATGCGGAAATCGCGACGCGGATTGCGCAGTACGAAATGGCTTTCCGCATGCAGACCAGCGTTCCGGAGTTGATGGACCTGAGCGACGAGCCGCAAAACATTCTGGATCTGTACGGCGCCAAAGGTTCCGACGGCACCTTCGCCGCCAACTGTCTGTTGGCGCGGCGGCTGGCCGAGCGGGGCGTGCGCTTTGTGCAGGTGTATCACCGCGGCTGGGACCATCACGGCGACCTGGTCCGTTACATGAACACGTGCTGCGGCCTGTGCGATCGTCCGGCGGCGGCCTTGGTGCAGGATCTCAAGCAACGCGGCCTCCTCGACGAAACGCTGGTCATCTGGGGCGGCGAGTTCGGCCGCACGCCGATGTTCCAAGGCAAAGGCAAGGACCCGGGCCGCGACCATCACATTCGCGGTTTCTCCATGTGGCTGGCCGGCGGCGGCATTCGCGGCGGCGTGACCTACGGCGCCACCGACGAGCTGGGCTATAGCGCCGTGGAGAATCCGGTCCACGTGCGCGATTTGCACGCGACCATGCTGCACCTGTTAGGCATCGATCACCAGCGACTGTCCTTCAAGTATCAAGGGCTCGACTTCCGGTTGACCGGCGTCGAGAAGGCGCGCGTGGTGAAGGAGATCTTGGCGTGAGACAGTTTTAACGTTGCGCCACGCGCCAGTCTTCGACTTGCTTCAGCAAATCGTCGACGGCTTGCGCCGGACCGGCGGCGACGGCAGAGAAATGCCGCAGGCCTCGGCGGCGACCCGGCAACACGACGCGGGCCGTGCAGCGAAACAGCCGGCCGCTCTCGCCCCAAGTTTCTAACCGGTACTGCTCCGCGCCCAGTTCGCGCAATCGCTGTTCGCTGCGAGCCAAGGCATCGGCGGATGACGCCGTCTCACGCCCTGCCGGGGCCTCAGCGGCCGCATCGCCGGCGGAATCTGTCGACGGCGCCGAATAGGCGGTCGCTTGCAACGACTCGGCGCCGACGCGTTTCATGGCCCGGTTTTGCGCGCCTGGCGACGACGTCGGACGTCGGGAGGGTTCGAAATGCGCCGTGGTCTGCCGGCCCAAGGAAGAAGAAGCCGTCCGCGGCGACGGGGCCCACAGCGGCGCCGTCGGCGGTGGTTGCGGGCCGTCAGGCAAGCCGCGAACCGCGACGATCCGCGCGCGCGGGCCGTTCGGCGGAACTCGCACGCCCGTCACCACGGCCCTCGGGTTGCCGGACGCTTGTTCCGAGGCGGACAAAGGGTCTGCTTGACTTGGCGGTTGCAACGCCGAGACGGGCTGCCCATCGGCAGTCGCAGCCGGATCGTCCTCGACCAGGCCGGTCGGCTGGGGGCTTGCGCTGGCGGTCGACGCTTCCGCGAGTTCCGCCTTGGTTGTTGAACGACTCGAAAAGATACTGGCGCCCCCCTTTTCCATGGCGCTGCGAATCGAGTCAGGAAAACCTGTCCCGACCACCGCCAACAAAGGTATGGAGACCAAGAATACGATGATCACCGTGGTGCGGATTCCCACCATCGACGATGACGCAGCCGAGTCGCTTCCGTGCGATATTTCTTCCGTCATGCTTCCGCGCGCGCCTGGTCTAAAGATCGCGGCATCCTTGCCGCCGGTCGCTGGAGATGAAGGGTGGGGATCATACTGGCGACCGCCAGCCAGGGGCAATGGCAAACTTGCCCGTTCAAGCAGTCATCCGGCAAACAAGGCAAAAAACGGCGTTTGGCTGGAGATAATCGTTTCGATGCCCGCCTGCGCTTCGGCTTTCGCAGTCCGCCCAGGTTATAATTTCGCTTGTGAAAAGCCCTATTTACCTTGATCACAACGCCACCACGCCCCTGTTACCCGAGGCGGCGGAAGCGATGCTGCGCTGCCAAGCCGAGTGCTACGGCAACCCTGCCAGCCAGCACTCCGCAGGCCGCCGCGCTCGCAACGCGCTGGAAGAAGCGCGCGAAGGAATTGGCCGCATATTGGGCGCCGAAATCGATCAGTTCGACGCCGACCGGGTGATCTTCACCAGCGGCGGAACGGAAGCCAATCATCTGGCGCAGCTCGGCCTGGCTGGCGACGAACCGGCCCACGCGGTGATCTCGGCCATCGAACATCCTTCCGTGATTGGTCCTGCAGAATACCTGCAACGCGAGCGAGGCTGGCAAATTGATCGCTTGGGCGTTTCGCCGGCCGGACAGGTCGAAGCCGCTCGGCTGCCCGAGTTGCTGCGGCCTGACACGCGGTTCGTTTCCATCATGCTCGGCAACAATGAAACCGGCGCGGTGCAGCCGGTAGCGGAGCTGGCGACCACGTGCGCTGCGGCAGGCGTGCCTCTGCATGTCGATGCGGCCCAGGCGGCCGGGAAAATCTCCGTCGATTTTCACGCGCTGGGCGCCGCCTTGATGACGGTTGCGGCGCACAAGTTTCACGGTCCGGTCGGCATCGGGGCGTTAATCGTGCGGCGCGGCCTCGAGCTGCGGCCACAGATGTTCGGCGGCTTCCAGCAGGCGGGTCTAAGGCCCGGAACGGAGGCGGTCGCATTGGCCGTCGGCATGCACGCGGCGCTCGCGGCCTGGCAACGTGAACAGCAAGAAATCACGCAGCGTTTGACGGAGCTGCGCGATCAATTCGAGCGGGGGTTGCTGGCCGAATGTCCGGAGTTGTCCGTCAATGGCCTGGCTGCCGACAGCCTGGCTGGACAGCGGCTGCCTCATGTATCGAATGTCACTTTTCCGGGCGTCGAAGGACAGGTGCTGATGATGGCGTTGGACCTGGCCGGCGTCTGCTGTTCGACCGGGTCGGCATGCGCCAGCGGGTCGAGCCAGCCGTCGCCGACGCTGCTGGCAATGGGCCTGAAAAAGGAACTGGCGGAGAGCAGTTTGCGGTTCAGCTTCGGCCGCACTTCCACGACCGGCGAGGCGGCCGAAGCGTGTGGGCGTATCATAAAGATATACAAAGAGTTGCGCGACAAGAATTCAGCCAGGAAATCAACCGTTTCGCCTCGCAATGCCGGCCCCAATTCGCTATAATCACTGGATTATCGCAAGTTCTTTTTTTCGCTGTTGTGCTTCGACGGTAGCCAGACCTGGCGCGAGCCGATTGCTGCTCTGTTTGGGCTCGCCGGGAAAAAGGGATTTTACACCCGCCGCGTGCCGCTGCTACCCGATTGCGCGACAGCCAGGACGGACCCGAGTTTGGTGAACGGCGTCTTGAGCATCCCTTTTGCGGGACATGGTGTGACAACCGAAGTTGGTTTCTCTCGAGACCAAAGTCGCGTTTGCGCCTTGCGCCAATTTATCGCCGGTCCTGAAAATCACTTGGCGCTGGTCGCGGTCCAGCGCGTACTGAAACAAGGCGTCGGCCGCGCGGCCGCCGACCGCGTTGCGGCGGACAAGGCGGCGATCGATAAGGGCCGAGCCGACGACGGCGCCAGCCCGTCGACGCACGAACGTCCCCTGCAGGAGCGTGCGCTGTTCAGCCCGTTGGTGTTGTACGGTCCCTCCGGCACGGGCAAGTCTCACCTGGTCCGAGGGCTCGCCAAACAGTGGCTCGAGCGGCGAAAGCAAGCGCGTGT
Source organism: Pirellulales bacterium (assembly GCA_035547635.1). Taxonomy (GTDB): domain Bacteria; phylum Planctomycetota; class Planctomycetia; order Pirellulales; family JAICIG01; genus JAICIG01. The sequence goes on along the minus strand of DASZUP010000800.1, from coordinate 5,731 downwards.
CGTATGCCTGACCGCCGCCGAATTTGCAGGGCAATACGCCGAGAAGATCGATAACCGCACCATCGACGTCTGGCGCAAACAGCTTCGCCAGGCGGAGCTGTTCGTGTTGGAAGACCTCGGACAGCTTGCCGGCAAACTGTCCGCCCAGCAGGAATTGCTCCACGCGCTTGATGCGTTGGAACAGCGCGACGCGGCGGTCGTGGTCACTTCACGCTGGGCGCCCGCGGAAATGTCGACGTTGGCGGCCGGGCTGCAAAGCCGGCTGGAAAGCGGATTGTGCGTGCCGCTTTCGCTCCCTGGCGCCGAAGCCCGACACGCCATCGTTTGTGAACTGGCCGCGGCCCAGCGGTTGAAGCTGTCCGACCAGGCGGCCCGCGCATTGAGCGACGCGCTGCCGGTCACCGCCCCCGAGCTGGCGGGCGCGTTGGCCCAGTTGGAACTTGAATCTCGTTCGGAACAGACCGCGCTGGACGAGGCGCTGATCCGCAAATACCTGGCCTCGCGCCAATCGCGGCGGCAGCCAAGTTTGCAGGCCATCGCCTCGCAGACGGCTCGCTACTATGCCTTGCGCGTGACCGACTTGAAAAGCTCGTCGCGCCGTCGGGCCGTTGTCGCGGCTCGCGACACCGCCATGTACCTGGCGCGGCAGATGACGGCAAAGAGCCTGAAACAAATCGGCGACTACTTCGGCGGCCGCGACCACACGACCGTGTTGCACGGCTGCCGCAAGACCGAGCATCTGCTGCAGAGCGATCCGGGCGCCAGGCTGGCGGTGTTGGAACTTCGGCGCGGATTGACGGGGCAAGAAGGATGCTGAATTTCGAAATTCGCCGGCTTGTCAGCGCCTGTGTAAAACCTGTTGCGCCGCTGTCGATGGCTGTCGGCAGATCGGCCGCGGCTGACAGCCTGCTGGGCGGCGTCAAAAACCGTCTTCCAGCGCGACAATTGTGCGACCGCCCGACGACATGCAGCCAACGCCTTTTCCACCGCCGCTCGACTGTCGCAAGCGGGCTCGCTCAAAGCACTTGGCTTGGGTCTTGCCGCCGCAACTGACAATTCCGGCCCGCTGATTACTACTGCTGCTGAAAAGTTTATTAGATCAGGATAAAGACAAGCCAACCGAAGGTCGGTTGGCGACCAGACACGAAAGACCAACGATGAAAGTCATCTGTGACAGGGAAAAGCTGCTCGCCGCGTTTCAAATCGCCGCCGTGGTTGCTCCGGCGCGCAGCCCCAAACCGATTTTGCGCAACGTGAAATTCGAAGTCAGCGGTCAAGGCGCGGAAGGCCGCGGCACGATGATGGCCACCGACCTGGAGGTGGGCGTTCGCGTTTCGCTCGACAAGATCGAGGTGGAAGCTCCGGGCGACGCCATTTTGCCGATCGACCGGTTTGGGTTGATCGTACGCGAGTCTTCCGACGCGAAGTTGCGGATCGAGAGCGACGGCCAGGGAACGCTGGTCCGCGGAGATCGCAGCGAATTCAAACTGCCGGCCAGCAATCCGGAAGAGTTCCCGGCGATTGCCGAATTTGCCGAAGGCAAGTATCACGCCCTGCCGGCTCGGTTGCTGAAAGAACTTATCCGCCGCACGGTGTTTGCCACCGATACCGAGAGCAGCCGCTACGCGTTAGGCGGCGTGCTGTTGGAAATGGACGGCGATAAGATCACGGCGGTCGGCACAGACGGGCGACGCCTGGCGATGATGGAAGGCCCGGCCAAGGCGGTCGAAGGCCACCAGACCGGAGACTCGGCCACGATCGTGCCGACCCGGGCGATGCACTTTATCGATCGCGCCTTGTCCGACGGCGACGCGGAAGTCCAGTTGTCGGCCCGCTCGAACGACGTGCTGATCCGCAGTCCGCAGGTGACGATCTATTCCCGGCTGGTGGAAGGCCGCTTTCCCAAGTGGCGAGACGTGTTCCCGCGCCGCACCGACGCCGTCAAAATCGAAATGTCCGTCGGGCCGCTCCACTCGGCCGTGCGGCAGGCGGCCATCGTCACCAACGAAGACAGCCGCGGCGTCGATTTCACTTTCGGCGACGGCAAGCTGGTGCTGTCCGGCCGCGCGGCGGAAATGGGCCAGTCGCGCGTGGAACTTCCGATTGCCTACGACGGCGCCTCGCTGTCAATCACGCTCGACCCGCGTTACGTCAGCGACTTTTTGAAAGTCCTCGATCCCGAGAAGACGTTTACGTTGGAGCTGAAAGACTCCGACAGCGCCGCCGTCTGCCTGACCGACGACGGTTACGGCTATGTGATCATGCCGTTGGCTCGCGACCGGCGGGAGGCGTGAGCCGCACGATGTTTGAAGGCAAGCACAAACGCTCGGCACGGCCCAAGGCCGTGGGAGACATACTGTCCGAGTTGATGGCCCGCCGCGGTTACGCGCGCGAGCAAGCCTCGGCCGATTATGCGGCGGCCTGGCGCGAGGCCGCCGGCGAACTGATCGCCAGGCATACCCGCGTCGGCGGCGTGCGGCGCGGAGCGCTGGAGGTGATCGTGGCCAACTCCGTGTTGTTGCAAGAACTGACGTTTCAAAAAACTTCGATCCTCAACCAGCTCAGCCGGCTGTTGCCGCAGGAACGCATTGGCTCTTTGCGGCTAAAAGTCGGTCCGATCGAGTAGCTGATCCATACAACCAAGCGTCGCCCGGCAAGGATGGCCGCGACAAACGAATCAAGTTCAGAACCATTTTTCGAGAGTGCTCATGTCTGACGAATCGAACGAGAATCCCGCTTCCCCCGAACCCTCGCCGGCCGGCCCGCCGAAATCGCCGTTGGCGCAGACTCCGTCGGGCGCTTCGCCTGACATGCCCGAGTACCGCAAGGTGGAAGGCGTTTACGGCGCCGAGCAGCTCGAGCACCTCAGCGACCTGGAGCACGTTCGCGAGCGGCCGAGCATGTACATCGGCGACACCACGCTGCGCGGCCTGCACCACCTGGTCTACGAAGTGGTCGACAACTCGATCGACGAGGCGATGGCCGGACACGCCAAGAACGTCCGCGTGACGATCAACACGGACGGTTCCGTGACGGTCGAGGACGACGGCCGCGGCATTCCGGTCGAGATCCACACGGATCTCGGTTTTTCCACGCTGCAAGGCGTGATGACGGTGCTCAAGTTCGGCGGCAAGTTCTCCAAGGGCGCCTATCAGACTTCCGGCGGTTTGCACGGCGTCGGCGTGACCGTGGTGAATTTCCTTTCGGAATGGTGCGAGGTGGAAGTCCGCCGCGACGGGCACGTCTATCAGCAGGAGTACGAACGGGGCGTGCCGGCGACCGAGGTCCGACGCATCGGCACCACCGACAAGCGCGGCACCAAAACCACCTTCAAGCCGGACCCTCAGATCTTCTCCAATACCAAGTTCAACTACAACACGCTCTACAAGCGGTTGCAGGAGCTGGCCTTCCTTAATCGGGGCGTGAAGATCACGTTCTACGACGAGCGTTCGAAAGAAGGCGACGTGTTCGAGTACGAACGCGGCATCATCGCCTTCGTCGAGTACTTGAACCGCGCCACCGAGCCGGCCCATCCGGACGTGATCTACATCTCCGGCGAACAGGAAGGCGTCGGCATCGAAGTGGCCATGCAGTACTCCAGCGAGTTTACGGAGAACGTCTGCAGCTTTGTCAACAACATCAATACGATTGAAGGGGGCACGCACGTCTCCGGCTTTCGCGCGGCGTTGACCCGCAGCCTGAACAACTACGGCAAGAAGGAGACCATCTTCAAGGATCTCATTCCTTCGGGCGACGACTTCCGCGAAGGCCTGACGGCGGTGATTTCCGTCCGCGTGCCCGAGCCGCAGTTTGAAGGGCAGACCAAGACCAAGCTGGGTAACAGCGAGATCGAAGGCATCGTCAACTCGACCGTCGGCGATTTCCTGAACAAGTACCTGGAAGAGAATCCCAAGACGGCCCGCACCATGGTCCAGCGCGGCGTGCTGGCGGCCGAAGCCCGCGAAGCCGCCAAAAAGGCTCGGCAGATGGTCCGCGAGCGCAAAGGCGCCTTGTCCGGCGGCGGCCTGCCCGGCAAGCTCCGCGACTGTACCAGCCGCGACGTGGAACGGTGCGAACTGTACCTGGTGGAAGGCGATTCGGCCGGCGGCACCGCCGAAAACGGCCGGCTGCGCGAGTACCAGGCCATCCTTCCGCTGCGCGGCAAGATCATCAACGCCTTCAAGAGCCGCGAAGACAAGGTGCTGGCCAACGAGGAAGTGCGCAGCATGATCTCGGCCATCGGCGTCGGCATTGGCGAAGAGATTGACCTGGCCCGGCGGCGTTACAACAAGATCGTGATCATGACCGACGCCGACGTCGACGGTTCGCACATCCGCACCTTGCTGCTGACCTTCTTCTACCGGCAGATGTATCCGTTGATCGCCGGCGGCTACATCTACGTGGCCCAGCCGCCGTTGTTCCGCGTGAAGAGCAAGAAACAGTCGTACTACGTGCAGACGGAAGAAGAGATGAAGGCCCAACTGCTGGACATGGGCCTGGCCGAAGGCGTGTTCGATCCCGGCGACGGCCGCCTGATTGAAGGCGATGAGATGCGCCGTTTGTGCACCGCGTTGGCGGCGATGGAAGACTCCATCATTGCCTTGGAGCGCCGCGGCATCAGCCTTCGCGAACACGCCGAGCGGATCGATCCGGTCACCGGCCGGTTGCCGATCTACCATGTGTTTCTCGGCACGCAGGAGCGCTGGTTCACCACGCGCGAGGATCTCGACGCCTTCGTCGCCCAGCAGGAAGAGGCCGCGGGCGGCGAATTCAAAGTCACCGACCAGCCCAACGTGCACGGCGCGAACGGTCATGCGGCCGAACGGCTGGTGATTGTCGAGTTGCACGAGGTCCGCTCGCTCAACAACCAACTGGGCGAGTTGGCCAAGATGAATTTCGACATCCAGGCGCTCATTCCCCAGCAGCGGACCGGGCTGCAGGAAGCCCGCTACAAGCTCCGCCGCGGCGAGAGCGAGATTGGCCTGGAAGATCTTCGCGGTCTGCTGGCCGCCGTCCGATCCGCTGGCGAGAAGGGCCTGCAGATCACGCGCTTCAAAGGCTTGGGCGAAATGGACGCCGAAGAGTTGCGCGACACGACCTTGAACCCCGCCCACCGCACCATGTCTCAAGTCCGCATGGAAGACGCCAGCGCCGCCGACGACCTGTTCCGCATCTTGATGGGCGACAAGGTTGAACCCCGCCGCGAGTTCATTGAGAAGCACGCGCTGGAGGTGAGGAATTTGGATGTGTGATTCGGGCGCTGGGTTATACCTGCCAGGTTACCAATGTTCTACCCACTGTCGCATCAGCGGGCGCCCGGGAGTATTGGATTTGCAGCTTGATCCACACAGTCGATGAATATGATCGTGTGGTGTGTGACTGCGCCATTGTTGACTGAACGCGGTCGGCTCCAAAATCGCTCCGTCCGCGTTCTTGCGATCCATCCGGCGAACGTGGACCGTAGGCGAATGTCGTCTTTCGCTCAGCGAAAGAACGCCCTCTTGTAAAGCAAGAGATCACGACGCGCCCTCTGCTAAACCAAGCCGGTCTTTTCCCCCCACGCGATTTTCTTTCGCCGTCGCCGCTGGCCGGCCAAGCCAGCCCGCGCGCGCTCATTGCTGCGTAATGCCGCCTTCTCCCGTCTCCTGCAGCGGCGGATCCCACCCGATTTCTCCACCTGGCCGGGCAACCATGCCAAGCCAGCCCGCTCTTAAGATTCCCGTCATAGAGG